>SLSQ01000050.1 GCA_007130355.1 Trueperaceae bacterium | reverse complement strand
CGAACCTGCGCGACATGGACATGCAGTGGGACTTCTGGTCGATGTCGCCCGAGTCGCTGCACCAGGTCACGATCCTGATGAGCGATCGCGGCCTGCCCGCCAGCTACCGGACCCAGCACGGGTTCGGGAGCCATACCTACTCGATGGTGAACGATGCCGGCGAGCGGGTGTGGGTCAAGTTCCACTGGAAGAGCGATCAGGGCGTCCGCAACCTGATGGACGACGAGGCCGCCCAGGTCGTCGGGGTGGACCGCGAGTCGCACCAGGCGGACCTCGTCCAGGCGATCGACCGCGGCGACTTTCCGTCTTGGACGCTCAAGATCCAGGTCATGACGCAGGAGCAGGCCGAGTCGTTCCGCTGGAACCCGTTCGACCTGACCAAGGTGTGGCCGCACGGCGAGTTCCCGCTGATCGAGGTCGGGCGTCTCACCCTGAACCGCAACCCGGTCGACTACCACGCCGAGGTCGAGCAGGCGGCGTTCAAGCCGAGCGCGCTGGTGCCGGGCATCGGACCGAGCCCCGACAAGATGCTGCAGGCGCGCCTGATGAGCTACGCCGATACGCAGCTGTACCGGCTGGGCGTGAACCACGACAAGCTGGACGTGAACCGGCCGCGCAGCGAGACGGCGACGTACACGCGTGACGGGTACATGGCCCAGCCGAACCCGCACGGGCACCCGAACTACCACCCGAACAGCGTCGAGGGCGCGCCGCAGGAGGATCCGGAGGTCCGCGATCCGGCCTGGGACCTGGGCCAGGCGGTGGTCGACCGCTGGGACGCCCATACCGATCACGACGACTACACGCAGGCCGGCAACCTGTACCGGATGTTCGACGAGGACCACCGCGACCGGGTCGCGGCCCGAACCGCCGGCGGCATCGGTCAGGCCCGCCCGGAGGTGCAGGAGCGCTGGATCTCGCACCTGCGCCGAGCCGACGAGGACTACGCTCGCCGCGTCGAGGAGGCCCTGAAGCGCGTCCGGGCGCAGGCGGCCGACTGACCCGGACCTGAGCGCCGCCGCGGGCCGCACGCGCGGTCATCGTCGGCGCGCGAAGCACGAAGCGAAGCGGGCCGGAACCGAGCGATCGGTTCCGGCCCGTTCCCATGCCCCAGCGGGGACGGTCGTCGCGTGTCAGCCGTCGGTCGTGTCCGGGGCGGTCGCCGCGAGCGCGGTGCGGACGGCGCCGAGGTGGTACGCGACGTGCGCCACGGTCGCGACGACCGGGCGGAGGCGCTCGTCGTCGGTGCCGGCGAGCGCGCCGGCGGCCAGGTGCGCGTCGAGTTCGTCGGCGTGGCCGGCGAGGTCGTCGAGGAGGGCGTTCCAACCGTTCCGGTCGACCGTGCGTACGCGCCAGCTCGCGGCCCAGTCGATCGGGGGCCGCTCGCCGCGGGCGAAGGCGGCGAGGGTACCCAGGAACCAGGCCACGTGGCCGGCGTGGGCCGCGAGGGTGGGCCCTCCGGGGCGGAGCGGTGTCGACGCTCGCTCGGCGTCGATCGCGCGGAGGGCAGGAACGAGGGCGGGCGCGCCGGCGAACCAGTCGGGCGCGGCGTCGTCCGTGCCGTGGACGCCTTCGCGCAGGAGGTCGCGGACGACGGGGACGATCGGATCGGCTTCGACCATGCCCGAGCGTACGACGGGTCGCCGGTGACGCGCACCGGCCTCCGCGAGGACGTCTGTCCCTCGGTGGCTCGAAGGTGGACCGCTAAACTCCGACATAGATGTCCTCGTTAAGCAGCGAGCGCGACCGCGCGCCCGCCGGGGACCGAAGGAGGAGACGATGTTCCGCACCGCCCGCACCGCCCTGACCGCCCTCGCCGCCCTCTCGATCGCCTTCGCCGCGCACGCCCAGGAACCGTTCGAGGTCGACGGCATGCAGTTCGGAATGCCCGAAGCCGAAGTGTTCACCGAGCCGTACGACGGACCGCCCGTGGTCGGACCCGGCCTCTCGATGGCGCCGTTCCTCTCCCCGCTCGAGCACGAAGGAACCACCACGCACGAGGTCCGCATCGACACCTTCGCCGCCGACATCGAGATCGCGCCCGGCGTGCGCTTCGCCTCCTGGTCGTACGGCGGCGCCGTACCCGGCCCCGTCCTGCACGTCCGTGAAGGCGACCGCGTGATCTTCACCATGAAGAACCGCAGCGACGAGACCGTCGTGGTCGCCGATCCCGAGCAAGAGGGCTCCGACTTCCTGACGCAGCTGGCCGAGTTCAACCCGCAGTCGGTGCAAGAGGCGGTCGCCCCGATGCCGCACTCGATGGACTTCCACTCCGGCACCGTCGCCGCCAACGACAAGTGGCGCACCATCGCCCCCGGCGAGTCGATCCGCTTCGAGTGGGTCGCGAACTACCCGGGCACGTACATCTACCACTGCGGAACTCCGATGGTCCTGATGCACACCGCCATGGGCCAGTACGGCCTGGTCGTGGTCTCGCCCAAGGACGGCTTCCCGACCGACGCGCAGGTCGACCGCGAGTACGTCGTCGTCCAGAGCGAGTTCTACCTGACCCGCGGCGGGAACGGCGGCTTCCAGTTCGACGCGCAGGCCGCCATGAACAAGAACCCGAGCCACGTCGTCTTCAACGGACACCGCAACGCCCTCAGCGACCGCCCGCTCGAAGCCGATGTCGGCGACCGCGTCCGCATCCACTTCCTGAACGTCGGCCCCAGCGACACCTCGACCTTCCACGTGATCGGCGCCATCTTCGACGTCGTCTACTACGAAGGCGACCCGCGCAACGACATGTACGCCATGCAGAGCGTCCTGGTCGGAGCCGGCATGGGCGCGGTGGTCGAGTTCATCGTTCCCGAAGCGGGCGAGTACTACCTGGTCGACCACGAGTTCGCCGACAAGGAGAAGGGCGCCGTCGGGGTCCTTCGCGCCGAATAGGGACGCCGCAGCGCCCCTGCGCCGAGCGCGCCGACCGCCACGCGCCGTACCGCCCTCCCCGTCCCGCCGCCGAACCGGCGGCGGGACGAGCCTTGGAAAGGAACCCGGCGATGACCGCCCGAACGCTCCGATCCGCCCGCCCTCGATCCGACCGATCCCGGCCCACGCGCACCGCGCTCGGCGCGCTCGCCGCCACGATCCTCGCGACGTTCGCGTCGTCGGCATTCGCGCAGGAGGCCGCGTCCGCACCCGGAGCGACCGACCGGATCGCGATTCCCGGCGGGACGTTCGAGACGGTCCTGGTCCTCGACGCCGCCGAGGTCGCCGTCGCACCGTTCGCGCTCGCGGCCACGCCGGTCACGAACGCGGCGTTCCTGGCGTTCGTCGAGGCGCGTCCGAACTGGGGCCGCGACGCGGTCCCGAGCGTGTTCGCGAACGCCGGCTACCTGGCGCACTGGGCCGGCACGACCGAGCTCGGATCGGCGCCCGCGGCGGCCCCCGACCTTCCGGTCACGCACGTCTCCTGGTACGCCGCCGCGTCGTACTGCGACTGGGTCGGCGGGCGCCTCCCGACCGAGTACGAATGGGAGTACGTCGCCGGCGCCGGCGCGCGCCGCGACGTCGCCCAGGCGGTCGCGCAGTTCGCCTGGTACTCGTCGCCCGAGGCGTCGGTCCGGCCGGTCGGGCAGGGCGCGCCGAACCCGTTCGGGGTCCACGACCTGCACGGACTGGTGCTCGAGTGGGTGCACGACTTCGAGACGGTGCTCCCGGGCGAGGACGACGGCACGCCGTTCGGCCTCGGTTGCGGGGCGGCCGCCCGCCTGACCACCGGCAACGACCTCGCGGACCAGGTGGCGCTGATGCGGCACGTCGTCCGCATGAACTTCGTCGCCGAGCGCGGATCGTCCCGGCTCGGCTTCCGGTGCGCCTTCGATGCGCCCGGGAACGGGGAGTGATCGGCATGCGCAGCTTCGAACGGTGGATTCGCACCTCGGCGGTCGTGCTCGCTACCGCGTTCGCGGTCGGGACGGTCGGAACCGGTCTCGCCGACGCTCACGACGTGGGTCACGGTTCGAGCGCCGGTCACGGGCACCACGAGGAACTCCCGGCGACGGCTCCCACGCACGACGGCTCGCTGCACCACCTGGACGCCGTCTGGACCGACGCCCACGGCGAACAGCTGCGGCTGCCCGACCTGGCGGGCGGACCGGCGATGATCACGATGTTCTACGGTTCGTGCGCGACCGCCTGCCCGATCCTGCTCCACAAGGCGCGCCGGTTGCAGGAGGCGACGGGCCTCGACCTGCCGGTCCTGGCCGTCACCTTCGACCCAGGCGCGGACACGCCGGAGGCGCTACGACGCTACGCCGAGGAGCGAGGCTACGACCGGGACGACTGGCGCTTCCTGATCGGCGACGAACTGCAGATCCGCATGCTGGCCACGATGCTGGGCGTGCAGTACCGGCCGCTCCAGGAGGGCGGCTTCGCGCACTCGAACCTGATCATCGTGATCGACGGCGAGGGCCGGATCGTGCTCCACGAGGAGGGGCTGTCGCCCGACGTGGAGCCGGTCGCCGAGGAGGTCCGCGCCGCGCTCGGCGCGCCCGCACGCGGCCCCTGAGGATCCGGGACGCCGACGGCGGCGACGGTCCTCGCGGGGCGCGACCTGCCGTTCAGAAGTCGCCGTCCGCCACCTGGAACACGTGGTAGCCGCGCTCGCGCCAGAAGCGGACCACGAACGCCCGGTCCTCGAGCACCACGAGGGTCCGTTCCGGCGTGAGGCCGTGCGCTTCGACCAGGTCCCGCTTGATCGCGTCGTCGGGGCGGTCGTCGTCGCGGGCGCGCAGGAACAGACGATCGCACGGCACGCGGTGCCGCTCGAGCCAGGCGACCGTCGCGTCGCGGGCGACGTCGCCGCGGCCGCTCACGATGACGATCTCGTAACCGGCCGCGTGCAGGTGCCGGAGGACCGCGATCGTCCGCTCGATCGGCGGGTCGTCGCCGCACGCCAGGAAGAACGCCTCCCAGTCGGCCGGCGGTTCGAGGATGTGGTGCAGACGGTGGTCGACGTGCGCGAGCGTGCCGTCGAGGTCGCTGATCACGACGGTCGGCTCGGGCGGGGGCGTCGTCGGTTCGCTCATCGTGGGGTCCGTTCCTGCGTGGGCATCGCCGTGGGGAGCGCGGCGGTTCAGAGCCGCACGACCTCCTGCGCCTCGGGAAGCTCCCGGACGGTCACGTCCGGATGGTCGTCGCGGAACCAGCGTTCGTCGTAGGCGCTCCGGAACAGGGCGACGATCTGACCGTCGGCGTCGACGGCGAGCTTGGCCGACCGCGGGGCGGGGGAGGGCTCCTTCGAGAGCCAGCGCACGATCCCGTGCGGCTCGGAGGTCAGGGCGACCTCGACGCCGTACTCCTCCCGCATCCGGTGGCGGAAGACGTCGAACTGCAGCGGTCCGACCGCACCCAGGATCGGGTCGCGCGCCCCCTGCGCCGGCAGGAACACCTGCACCACGCCCTCGTCGGCGAGCTGCTCGAGGCCCTTGCGGAACCCCTTGCGCTTGTCGGCCTGGACCGGGCGGACGGTGGCGAACGACTCCGGAGCGAAGCGGGGGAAGTCGCGCAGGCGTCGGCCCGGAACGGTCGAGAGCACGTCGCCGATCCGGAAGGCGCCCGGCACGATCAGGCCGAGCACGTCGCCGGGCAGCGCCTCTTCGACGGTCTCGCGCTCCTGGCCGAACAGGTGGTGCGCCCGCGCGAGCTTCAGCTCCCGCCCACTGCGGGCGTGGTGCACGTGCATGCCCCGTTCGAAGCGGCCGGACACCACCCGCACGTAGGCGGTGCGGTCGCGGTGCTGCTTGTCCATGTTCGCCTGGAGCTTGAAGACGAAGGCGGCGAAGTCGGGATCGGTCGGTTCGATGCGCCCGTCGACCAGGTCGACGCCGCCGGGGGGCGGGGCGAGCTCGAGGAACCTGCGCAGGAACGGCTCGACGCCGAAGTTCGTGAGCACGCTGCCGAAGAAGACCGGCGTGATCTCGCCCGCCGTCACCGCCGCCGGATCGAGGGGCGGCAGGACCCCGTCGACGAACTCGACCTGTTCCTGCAGCACGTCGTGCAGACGGTCGCCGATCAGTTCGCGCAGCGCCGGGTCGTCGACCCCGGAGGTGGCGACCGGAGCGGGTCGGCTGCCGCCGGCGGTCCGTTCGAACAGGTGGACGCGGCGGGTCGGGACCTCGTAGACGCCGCGGAACTCCGGCCCGTCCCCGATCGGCCAGGTGACCGGCGCGCTCTCGAGGCCGAGCACCGTCTGCAGCTCGTCGAGCAGCTCGATCGGATCCCGCGCCGGGCGGTCGAGCTTGTTCACGAAGGTGAACACCGGCAGGCCGCGCCGGCGCGCGACGGCGAACAGCTTCTCGGTCTGCGCCTGCACGCCGCGGGCCGCGTCGAGCAGCATCACCGCCGAGTCGGCGGCGGTCAGCGTCCGGTAGGTGTCCTCGCTGAAGTCCTGGTGCCCGGGCGTGTCGAGCAAGTTCAGGACGTGCCCGTCGTACTCGATCCGGAGCGCCGCGCTCGTGATCGAGATGCCGCGCTCCTGCTCCATCGACATCCAGTCGCTGGCGGCGTGCTTCGCCCCCTGCTTCCCGGTGACGGCGCCCGCCTCGCGGACCGCCCCCGAGTAGAGGAGGAGCTTCTCGGTCAGCGTGGTCTTGCCGGCGTCGGGGTGCGAGATGATCGCGAACGTCCGGCGACGGGCGATCTCGGGCGGCAGCGGGACGGGTTCGGACATTCGGGGCTCCGGTCGGGCGAAGGGCGCGGAAGGCATCGGGCACGATGCGACAGGCCGCACACGCTACCGCACGGCCCGCCGGACGGTCGCGCCCGGGCCGACGCCCGCCCCGCCGGCCGCACGCTTACGACCCGCGGCCGGAGCGCGGGTCCCCCTTCGCCGCGAGGTCAACCCAGGGCGTCCAGCGCCTCGCCGAGCCGGGTCCGCGCGTCGCCCAGGACCTCGGCGAGCGCCGTCGCCGCCTCGGGCGCCATCCGTTCGAAGAGATCGACCGGGTCCTGGATTCGGATCTCGGTCCCGCCGTCCGCCGCGCGCAGCGAGACGCTGCACGGCAGGAGGGTGGCGAGGGCGCGGTCGTGGTCGAGGACCGCCTTGCCGATCCCGGGCGAGCACACGCCGAGGATGCGGTGGGCCTCGTGGTCGGCCCCGAGCTTCGCCTTCAGGATCCCTTGGACGTCGATCTCGGTCAGGACGCCGAAGCCGCGTTCCTGGAGCGCCGCCGCGAGGCGCTCCTGCGTGGCGTCGACCGGAGCCGGAACGTGCGCGGTCAGTGGACGTTCGTTCATGGTCACCTCCGGTCGTCACGATACCCCATGGGGATATCTGTTGGGAAGTGGGGGGTATGCCTGTGGACGGAGACCGGCGGCGCCGGACCGCGTCCAGCACGGGGTTCGAAGCGGAGGGGACGGTCCGCCCCGCGCTGCGGCGGGCATGCTGCGCGCCGGCTTCGGGCCGGCGTGGACCGATCGCTTCGCTCGGGAGGTGCTGTTCCGGACGCCCGGCCCGGAGCCGCGCTGAACGGCCGCAGTCCGGTCAGCGCGCGCCGAGCCAGCGGAGTTCGACCGGGTCGTCGCCCGCCAGGCGGTCGGCCAACGCCCGACCGGCGACCGCGCCGATCAGGTTGCCGGTCCCGTCGTACCCGCCCGTCGCCCACACGCGCGGACGCACCTCGCCCACGAACGGCAGCGTGCCCGGACCGAAGCCGACCGACGCCGCCCACCGGTGCGTGACCGGGGCCTCCACCCGCAGGTGCTCGCGCAGGAACCGGGTCAGCCGCTCCTGCACCACGTCGCCCGGGGTCGGGTCGTCCGTCGACTCGCCCGCGCCCCCCACGTCGCGGAAGCCGCCGAGCGCGATGCGCCCGTCCGGCGTACGGCGCCAGTACTCGAAACCGTAGCGGTAGTAGACCGGTCGCGGCAGCGCCGGCCGATCGGTCGGCGCGGTCGCCAGCATCTGGAGCCGTACCGTCCGCACCGTGCCGGCCAGCTCGGGCAGCAGCCGTGCCAGCCCGCCGTCGATCGCCACGATCGCCTGGCGGCAGCGGACCCGTCCGTGCGGCGTACGGACCACCCGCGCGCTCCGGTCGTCCGGAGCGTCGACGGAGGTGACGGGCGACCGGTCGTTCAGGTCGGCTCCCTCGCGGACGGCCGCGCGTGCCAGGGCGCGACAGCGCCGTAGCGGGTCGACCGCTCCGTCCTCGGGGAAGAGCAGGCCGCGACCCTCCGGGCCCTCGTACGGTTCGACCGGAAGGCGGTCCGCCCGCATGGCGCGCCGTTGCGCCACGCCGTCGGCGAGCTCTTCGGCGCTGGCCGCGATCCGTAGCGAGCCGGGGCGCGATCCGGTCCCCGGGGCGGCCTCGAGGACCGCGCCGATCTCGCGCGCGGTGCGTCGGTACAGCGCACGGGCCCGTTCGCGCCCGAGCGCCCGGACGGCCCGGTGGTAGGGCGCGGCGGTGCCGGCGAGGAGCAGCCCTCCGTTCCGACCGGCCGCGCCGCCCGCGACCGGTCCTGCGTCGAGTCCGACGACCCGGAGGCCTCGTTCGCGCAGGCGCAGCACGGCCGTCAGGCCCGCCCCGCCCAGGCCGATCACGCAGACGTCGGCGGCGAGGTCGCCTCGCAGGCGCGGCAGGGCCAGCGCGCCGTCCGGATCCCAGACCGGCACGTTCGGGCCGGCCGACGCGGCCGAACCGTCCGACGTCACCAACGCACGTCGAGTTCGGCGATCGAACGGAACCCAGGCTGCGGCCGGTAGCGCGGCACGCCGTCGGCGGGCAGGTCGAGCCGCCAGCCCGGCAGCGCCCGGACGAAGCTCGCGAGCGCGATCTCGCCCTCCAGCCGCGCCAAGGGTGCGCCCAGGCAGTAGTGGATCCCCTTGCCGAACCCGAGGTGGGCCCTCGCCTCCGGACGGCCGGGCACGAGGGCGTCCGGCGCGTCGAAGCGCTCCGGATCCCGGTTCGCCGCGGCCAGCACTCCGATCACGATCTCGCCGCGCCGGATCGTCCGGCCCCCGACCGTCACGTCCCGGACCGCCCAGCGGTTGAGCGCGCGCGACACCGGACCGTCGTAGCGGATCGACTCCTCGACGAAGGCGGCGACCTCGTCGCGATCCTCACGGGCGGCGGCCGACTCGAACGCCGTGCGCGCCGCAGGTTCGCGGTGCAGCGCCAGGAGCCCGTTGGCGATCAGGTTCACGGTCGTCTCGTGGCCGGCCACGATCAGCAGCACCACCGTGCCGTACAGCTCGGGGGTGGAGAGACGGTCCCCCTCCGACTCGGCGGTCAGTAGCGCCGAGATCAGGTCGTTCCCGGGTTCATGGCGGCGACGGGCGAAGAGGTCGCCCAGGTACGCGACGAACGCCTCGAACTTCGTGCGGGCGTCCGCCTGCTCCGCCTCGGTCAGGGCCGGAGTGACGATCGAATCCGACCACGTCCGGAAGCGGTCGCGATCCGCGTTCGGAACCCCGAGGAGCTCGAGGATCACCGCGATCGGAAGGGGGAAGGCGTAGTCGGCGATCAGGTCCATGCGGCCGTTCGGTGCCTGCGCGGCGAGGAGCCGGTCGGCCAGGTCCTGCACGAACGGGCGCATCTCGCGCACGCGCTTCGGCGTGAACGCCTGCTGCACCAGCGTCCGCAAGCGGCGGTGCCGGTCGCCGCTCGCGTTGAGCATGTGGTCGGTGAGCAGCTCCTCGACCGGCGACAGGGGCAGCGACACGCCGGCCCGGTTCGGATCGCGGCTGAACGCCTCCTCGTCCGTGAGCATCCGCTCCACGTCCTCGTAGCGGGTCAGGAACCAGATCGGCGTGCGCCCGTCGATCCCGGGCTGCCGCAGCACCGGGTCGCGTTCGCGCATGGCGGCGTAGGTCGCGTGGGCGTCCGCCTGGAACGCCTGTCCGTACAGCTCGTACCTGCGGGGTTCGTGCATCGTGCGCTCCTCGGTCTCGGTCGGTGGGAAGCGGGGGGAGGCGGCGCGGTCGGGGGCGCGGACCGTGCCCGGGTTCAGGGGCGCACGCAGGCGAGGCCCTCGTCGCGGATGTCGGCCAGCCGGCCGGCCGCGATCCCCGAGACCCTCGTCAGGTCGTCGACCGCGGCGAACGGCGCGCGCTCGCGGGCGGCAACGATCGCATGGGCGCGGTCCGTACCGACGTGCACGATCTCCGTGAGGCGTTCCGGCGGCGCCCGGTTCAGATCGACGCAGCGATCCGGCGCCGGTTCGGCGTCGGCGGGCGCGGCCGGTTCGGGGGAGGGGTCGGGCGCCGGCGGCGTTCGTTCGACCGTCACCTCGAAGCTCCCGTCCCGCTCCGCCTGGATCGTGACCGTCCCGTGCCGGTCGGTGCGCAGCACCGAGCCGGCGAAGCGGTCGTAGCGCGCGAGCGCCTCGGGGTGAGGATGGCCGTAGCGGTTCTCGCGCCCGGCCGAAACGACGACCAGCTCCGGCGTCAGGCGCGCGAGCGCCTCGGCGGTGTCGCCGTTTCGGCTGCCGTGGTGCGCGGCGAGGTGCACCGAGACCGACCCGAGCAGGTCGCCGTGGCGGTCGAGCCACCACGCCCACTGGTCCGGCTCCGCATCGCCGGGGAGGACGGCCGAGAACGCGCCGTACTCGACGCGCACGCCCACGCTGTTGTCGTTCTGGCCCCAGGCAGCGACGCCCGGCGGCGGGAGGACGTGCAGCTCGACGTCGCCGAGCGTGATCGTACGGCGCTCCGGCGCGAGCAGGCCGACGTCCGCCTCGAGCGCGGCCTCGAGCGTACGCTCGTACGTGCGCGTGTCGTGCGGCAGGTCGTTGTCGAGCAGCCAGGTCGGGCGGAAGGTGCGGAGCACGTCGGGCATGCCGCCGATGTGGTCGGCGTGCGCGTGGCTCGCGACCACCAGGTCGAGACGATCGACGCCGAGACCGCGCAGCCGTGCGGCGACGTCCGCGCTCGCCGGTCCGGCGTCGATCAGGGCCGTTCGTCCGTCCGGAGCGCGTACCAGCACCGCGGTACCCTGACCGACATCGAGGACGATCAGTTCGAGCGCCGCGACGAGCGTCGCCGCGGCCAGGCCCACGATCGCCGCCAGGAGCCGGAGCACGGCGTCGCGTCGCGGGGCGGCCGCACCGTTCGGTCGCACGGCGCTCGGTCCGGTCAAAGGTCGAGGTCGCCGGACGGTGCCCGCTTCAGCGCGTCCCGGAGCGACCGGATCCGTTCGGACCGCTCCCGCCCGGCGGCGACGTCGATCGTCCAGCGGTGCGTGGAGGAGCCGTCGGCCTCGTGGACCACCTCGATGCGGACGGTCGTGCCCTCCTCGGCGTCCGTCGGGAGCCAGGCGCGCGGCAGGTCGATCGTACGGCCGTGCGGATCCTCGAGCACCGCCCAGGCCCCGTCCTCGATCCGATCGATCACGTAGGACTCGAGGAGGTCGCCGCCGTTCGGGGCGGCGTTCGGTTCGTGCGGCATCGGGTGCGTCACCGTCCTTCCATGTGCGGACCGTCGGTGCGGCGGAGCGTGCCTCCGGGACCCGTCGACGGTAGCAGGTCCGGCGGGGCGATCGGCGCCGCTGCGGACGCGGTCGTGGTGCGGGACGGTCGGGCTCGGACGGTCGAACGCATCGTGTGCCGGCACGCACGCCGTGGCGGCGACGGCGAGGAACGCCACGGCCCCGCTCGCGACGCGGTAGGGGAACCCGCGACGACGGGCGCGTGCACGAGGCGAGGACGACGACGCCATGGGTCGAGCGTACGGGTCCCGAGGGCGCACGTCGGTGCGCGTTGGGGAACCGGTCGTGGCCCGCTGGGGCGGGATCCGCGCAGCGGTGGGCAGGAACGGGTCGTGGGCCGGTTCGCGCCGAGGGTGGGCGTGAGGTCGATGCCGCTACGAGCCGGGGCCGCACCGGACCGCCGCGTCGCGCGCTACCCTCGGCCCATGAGCCCGCCGACGTACGACCGTTCCGACCCGCCGCACGACCGGTACGCCGGAGAGGTCCGTGGACACCGGGCCGAAGCGGTCGGCGCCGTCCGCCGCTTCGTTCGGGCCGGCGACGCCGTCGTGCACCTGAGCCGGTCGGGACCGAGCGAGCCGGGGCCGTTCGAGCCGGTCGTGTTCCTCCACTCCCTCGGCACCGACCACCGGATCTGGGACGCCGTCGCAGCGCGGCTCCCGGGACGCGCCACGATCCTCCTCGACCTGCCCGGGCACGGACTGAGCGACGCTCCCCGCGAACCGACCACGATCGCCGACCTCGCGTCGGTGGTCCTCGCGACGCTCGACGTCGAAGGCGTCCGCCGTGCGACGATCGCCGGACTCTCGCTCGGAGGCCAGATCGGCCTCCGGCTCGCGCTCGACGCGCCCGAGCGGATCGCGGCGCTCGTGGCGATGGACAGCGGCGCGAAGCTCGGCACCGAAGCGGACTGGAACCACCGGATCGAGACGACGCTGCGGGACGGGATGGAGGCGGCGGCGCCGGAGATCTTCGCGCGCTGGTTCCACCCGGAGTTCGCCTCGCGCGAACCGGCCACCGCGCACGGGATCCGGACCCTGCTCGCACGTACGCCGGCCGTGGGGTACGCCGCCTGCTGCCGCGCGCTGCGCGACGAGGACCTACGTTCCCGGCTCCGGGAGGTCACGGCCCCGACCCTGGTGCTGTGCGGCGACGCCGACCGCTCGACCCCGCCGCACGAGGTGCGGGCGTTCGCGGCCGCGATCCCCGGGGCGCGCTACGAGGAGATCGCCGGGGCCGGCCACCAGATCTGCGTCGAACGTCCCGAAGCGGTCGCCGACGCCGTCGATCGGTTCCTCGGCGCCCTCGGGCCCGAAGCGTAGGGCGACTAGCGGCCGAAGTCGAACGACCGCAGGAACGCGAGGAGGGCCGCGTCGAACGCGTCGGCGCGGTCCTCGTTCGGCAGCAACTTCGCGTTCGCCAGCGGCAGCAGCCGGACCTCCGGTCGGTCGCGCACGAACGGCTCCGCGTCCGCGATCGGCGTCGTGGTCGCGTCCGCGCCCCACACGATCAGGCTCGGGAGGTCGAGGCGGGGCCAGAGCTGCGACACGTCCTGATCGAGGTTGCCCGTGACGAACGAGAGGACCGCCCACTTCGCGAACGGGGTACGCAGGTTGCGGTCGTAGGTGGCACGGATCTCCGCGTCGAGCGAATCCCGGCCGGCGTAGGCGTCGAGCAGGAACAGTCGCTGCACCCCCTCCTCGAGCAGCACCGCGTACAGCGCCTCGCCCGCCAGTCCGGCGAGGCGCTCGAACGCCAGGACGCGCTCGGGACCGGGCGGCCGCGCCAGCCGCTCGTACCCGGTCGGGCCCACCAGCACCAGGCCGGCCACGGCGTCCGGCCGTTCGCTGGCCACCCGGATGGCGAACGCCGCGGAGAGCCCGTTCGCCACCACCACCGCCGGCTCCTCGACCACCTCGTCGAGGAACATCGCGATCTGGGAGACGAGCAGGTCGTTCGTCAGGAGGCCCTGCGGCCCGGTCGAGCGTCCGAACCCGTGCAGGTCGAGCGCGTACGTCCGGAAGCCGGCCTCCGTCAGGGCCGCGACGTTCCGGCGCCACTGGAACACGCTCGAGCCGCCGCCGACGCCGTGGACGAGCACCACCGCGGGACCGTCGCCGGCGACCTCGTAGGCGGTGCGGAAGCGATCGTGATCGACCGTGCCGGTGCGGGCGCCGGGCAGAACCGCGGCACGGTCCTCGGGGATGGGGCTCAGGTCGGCGGCCGGGACGCAGGCGGCCAACGCGAGGGCGACGAGCGCCAGGGCGAGAAGAAGGCGACGCGGGGACATGCCGCGATCGTACGGTCTGCCGGCGGCCCACGTCGGGACGCTGCCCCACGGTGGGCCGCCGCGGGTCACACCTCCTGCCGCCGGAAGGCGGCCACCGCCAGCAGCGGGAGCACGATGGCGCCGGCGAGCGTGGCGAGGATCGGCCACGGCGACACCAGCGGACCCCCTTGGGCGACGACGACCGCCATGCGCCCCAGCAGCCAGGGGCCGGCCTCGGCCAGGGCCGGGACGAGCGTCATCGCGACGTCGCCGCCCACCAGGACGGCCAGCCCGATCGCAAGAACGGCGCCGCGGCTGGGCAGCAGCGTGCCTACGAACAGCGTCAGGCCGAGCGCCCAGAGGGTCGGCGCCGCGGCCATTCCGGCCGCCGCTGCGAAGCGGCCGAGGGCGAGGGGTTCGTCCGCGATCGTCGACAGCACGATCCAGCCGAGGGTGCTCGGGATCAGGTGCGCCGTCACGAGCAGACCGACCGCGAACGCCGCCCACTTCGCGAGCAGGAACGAGGCGCGCGACACCGGTTTGGAGAGGATCCAGGCGGCGGTGCCGGCCTGCCGTTCGCCGAGGATCGCGCCGTGCGCCAGGATCACCGCGCCGATCGCGGGCACCAGCGCGCCGAGCGCGAAGTGCAGCTCGGTCGCGCTGAGCGCCGGTCCTCCCGGCGCGCCGTCGGAGAGGTCGCGCAGGGCGACGAGGGGGATCGCCATGCCGCCCACCAGGATCGCGGTCCAGATCGCGGCCTGGACCCAACCGAGTCGGGTACGGATCCACGGTCGCAGTTCGCTCGCGAACAGCGCCGTGAAGCCGGAGAGCGGTCCGAAGCGCGGTTCGCCGGTCACGCCGACCCCTCCCGGCGCACGTCGCCGTCGCGGGCGATCAGATCGAGGAACACCCGTTCCAGGCTCGACGCGTGCCGACCGTAGGCGACCACGCGGACCTCGGGGTCCTCGAGCGTCCTCCGGAGCAACTGGGCTTCGGCCGCGTCGGGATCGGAGACGGTGACGAGCAGGTCGGTGGCGTCCCCGTCGGGCACGACCTCGATCCCGATCGTCCACGGCTCCTGCTCGAGCGTGCGGACCACCTCCGCCACCGGCCCGCGGAGCCGAAGGTCGAACCGCGTACCGTCCGAGCCGGCGCGAAGGTCGTCGGTCGCGCCCTCGGCCAGGGTCCGCCCCGCGGAAATGACCGTCACCCGGTCGGCGATCCTTTGGACGTCGTCCAGGATGTGCGTCGAGAACAGGATGGTGGTGCGCGCCCGCAGCCCCTGCAGGATCTCGAGCACCGAGGCGCGGCCGGCCGGATCGAGCGCGGCGGCCGGTTCGTCCATGATCAGCAGCTCCGGCTCGTGCACCATCGCCTGCGCGATCCCGAGCCGTTGCCGCTGCCCGCCGGAGAAGCCGCGCACCGGACGGTCCGCGGCGTCCGCGATGCCGACGCGCTCCAGGACCTCGTCGAGGCGGTCGGACGCCCGTCCCCCCGTCGGCCTTCCGTGAAGCCCGAGGCAGAGCGCCAGCGTCTCGCGCGGCGTGAGGTGCTCGTAGAAGCGTGGCTCCTGCGCCAGGAAGCCGATCCGGGAGCGGATGCGCGGACCGTCCGTCTCGGGGTCCAGTCCGAACAGGGCGACGTGGCCGTCGGTCCGACGGGCCAGTCCGGTCAGGATCCGCATGGCGGTGGTCTTGCCGGAACCGTTCGGACCGAGGAAGCCGACGACGCTCCGCGGCGGGACCGTGAGGTCCAGGCCGTCGAGAGCGTCGACGGCGCCGTACCGCTTCGAGAGGTTCCGGACGGAGACGACGGGCGTCGCAGCGGCGTCCGGGGTCGGTGCGGGAGGTGCGGGCGGGTTCGTGGTTCGGGTCATGGCCCTACGCTAGTCGCCCGTACCGGCGGGCGCCTCGGACCCAGGGCCGAGACGGCCCTGGTCCGAACGGAGGAGGACCGGGGCCGGGAGCCGAAGGTCAGGCGCCGGGTCCAGGCGCCTCGTGCGGAACCGGCCGCAGCCGCTTGCGGAGCACAGCGGCCAGGGCGAGGCTGAACGCGAACAGGGCGCCCGCCGCCGCCAGCAAGCCGACGTCGACCTCGAACCGGGCGTCCGCGAGCGTTCCGTCGACCGCCGCCCCGGTCAGCACGGCGGTCGTCAACATGAGCGCGTTCCCGATCACGATCCCCGCCAGGAAGCGTGGGACCGGAATGCGCAGAAGGCCCGCCGGAAGGTTCACCATGTCGGCGTGGAGGTACATGAGCCCGCCGGCGACGACGCTCTCGAACCCGCGGCGGCGCAGCATCGTGACGAACCGCCAGCGACCGGCCCACCGTTCGACGTCGTGGGACGAACGCAAGCCGGCCCCGAGGCCGTAGCCGATCGAGGCGGACAGGAGCGTTCCCGTCATGGCGACCGCCAGCCCCGGCCAGGCGCCCAGGAAGAACCCGCTGGCCAGGTTGATCACGGTGATCGGGATCAGCAGCAGCGGCCGAAGCGCGTAGGCAGCGAGCAAGGCCCACGGCGCCCAGGCTCCGGCAGCGGCGACGTCGAGTCCGGCCGCGAGCGTGTCGAGCGGACCGCCGTCGGTCGCCAGGACCGTCGCCCAGAACGCTGCCACGACGACCGCCCAGGCGCCGACGACCAGGCCGCGCGGGACGCGTCCGCGGGCGGCCTGGTGGGGTCGGTCGGAATCGGACGGGTCTGCGTCGGCGGCCATGACGGGTCCACGGTACCCGGACCCGACCGGTGCGAACGTCCAAGCGCCGCTCCTGGCGCCGGAACGACGGAGTCTCGGGGCCTCAGAACGAGGCGGTCTCGTGGAACAGCCGCTGGTCGTTGAAGTACGGCCTCTCCTCGGCGATCGACTCGTACGCCCCCTCGTAGTAGTGACGGACCTCCCGCATGGCGGGCGCGACCCCTCCGCACCTGTCGGATCTCCGCCGCCGGCGCCGCCCGGTCCGGGTCCAGGGCGCACGCCGCGCACGTGCCCACCTTCGGCGCGATGCGCTCCCAAGGTAGGCCAGGTCACGTAAGCGCGGCGTAAGCGTCCGCCGTCGCCCTACGCCGCGCCCGCCGTTCCCATCGGTCCCGACGCACCCGAGGCGCCCATGCGCACGATCGCCGAACGCGCGACGCCGTCGTCCACCAGCGGCAGTCGCAGGGTGGGCAGAGCGACGCCGTCGAGCTCGAGCCCGACGACGCCGCGGGTGGCCCCGTCCGGGTTCACGACCTGGATCCGGTACTCGGTGGCGCCGTAGCGGTACCGGATCTCGAAGCCGGGCCACGCCGCCGGAATGCACGGTTCGAACGCCAGCGACGTCCCCTCGCGCCGCAGGCCGAGGATCGCCTCGACGCCCAGCCGGTACATCCACGCCGCCGAGCCGGTGTACCAGCTCCAGCCGCCGCGGCCGGCGTGCGGAGCGACCCCGTACACGTCGGCGGCCACGACGTACGGCTCCAGCCGGTAGCGCGCGGCCGAGGCGGCGTCGGCGGCGTGCCGCAGCGGGTTGAGCCGACCGAACAGATCGTGGGCCCGGTCTCCGTCGCCGGACGCGGCGCACGCCCAGGCGAACCAGAGCGCGGCGTGCGTGTACTGCCCCCCGTTCTCGCGTACGCCCGGCGGGTACCCCTTGATGTAGCCGGGATCGTGCCGACCCCGGTCGAAGGGCGGGGCCAGGAGCAGCACCAGCCCGTCCTTGTCGCGCACCAGGTGCTCGTGCACCGAGGCCATCGCCCGAGCGCTGCGTTCCGGGTCGGTCGGTCCCGCCAGCACCGACCACGCCTGCGCGATGGCGTCGATGCGCGCGTCGTCGCCCGCGTGGCTGCCGAGCGGCGTACCGTCGTCGTAGAAGGCGCGGAGGTACCAATCGCCGTCCCAGGCGTGCGCCTCGATGGCGCGTCGGTAGGCGCCCGCCTGCTCACGGTAGCGCTCGGCGCGGTGCGGCTCGTCGCGCGCGTCGCACAGCGGCGCGAACCGCTCCAGGGTCGCGATCAGGAACCAGGCCAGCCACACGCTTTCGCCGCGTCCCTCGACCCCGACCCGGTTCATGCCGTCGTTCCAATCCCCTCCCTGCATCAGCGGAAGGCCGTGCGCGCCCTGGGTGGCGGCTCGCTCGAGGGCGCGGCAGGCGTGGACGTAGAGCGGGAACGACTCGTCCGTCGCGGGGAAACGGTCGAAACGTTCGTGCTCGTCCGGTCCGAGCTCCGGCGCGTGCAGGAACGGCACCCGTTCGTCCAGGACCGCCGCGTCGCCGCTCCCGTCGACGTAGTGCGCCGTCACGAACGGGAGCCAGGCCAGGTCGTCCGAGATGCGGGTCCGCACGCCGCGGCCCTCGTGCGGGAGCCACCAGTGCAGCACGTCGCCCTCCTCGAACTGGTGGCGCGCCGCCTCCAGCAGCTGCGCGCGGGCGGTGGCCGGATCGACGTGCAGCAGCGCCATCGAGTCCTGCAGCTGGTCGCGGAACCCGAACGCTCCGCTCGACTGGTAGAACCCGGTCCGGCCCCACATGCGGCAGGCGAGGCTCTGGTACAGCAGCCAACCGTTCAGCATCAGGTCCATCGACGGGTCGGGCGTCCGCACGTGGATCGTCCCGAGACGTCGCTCCCAGGCCTCCGTCACCCGCTCGAGGCCCAGGGCCACCGCCTCGCTGCTGCGGTGCCGACGCACGAGCTCCTTCGCCTCCTCGCGGTCCTCGCCCACCCCCACGAGGAACACGACCTCGTCGCTCGCGCCGGCCGCCAGGTCGACGTGGAGCTGCAGCGCGGCGCACGGATCGCTTCCCGCCTCGACGCGGCCCGACAGGCCGATCCGCCGCAGCGCCGCCGGCCGTCGCGTGCTGCCGTCGCGACCGAGGAACTCCCGACGGTCGGAGGTGACGCCGTGCGGGCTCCGGTTCCCGGCCAGGAACGCGACCTGCCCGGCGTAGGCGTCGCGGAACGGATTGCGCGCCAGCAGCGCCCCCAGGTCCGCGTCGTATTCGGGAATCACGCTCGTGGCGCTGGTCTCGCGCGCATGGCCGAGCACCCACTCGAGGTAGTACGTCGCCGTGATGCGTCGCGGCCGCGTCAGCAGGTTCGAGAGGCGCAGGCGGACGACCTTGACCGGAGCGTCGTCCAGCACGAACACCTCCATGCGCTGATCGAGGCCGTGGCTGCGGTGCTCGAAGGTGGTGCGTCCCTGCCCGTGGCGCACGAGGTACGGAAGGCCGCCGGGCATCGGCTGCGGGGTGGGCGTCCACGTCTCGGTGGTCTCCTCGTCGCGCAGGTAGAGCACCTCGCCGCTGGGATCGGCCACCGGGTCGTTGGACCACGGCGACAGCCGGTTCTCGCCGCTGTTGGCCGACCAGGTCGTGCTGGAACCGGACTCGCTGATCAGGCAGCCGAAGTCCGGGTTGGCCAGGACGTTGATCCAGGGCGCGGGGGTCGCCTGCTCCTGCAGGTAGGTCACGTAGGCGCGGCCGTCCGGCGAGAAGCCGCCCCAGCCGTTGTCGCACAGAAGGTCGGTCGGACGCGGGAGCGGAGGCGTGTCCGGCGCGGCGTCGGGCCGGTGGTGCGACGGAGCGAGGGCCGGCAGGCCGTCCTCCGGGGCGCTCGGGAACGGAGCGAGCACGAATCCGTCGCCGACGTTCACGACCACCCGGGCCGCCGACTGGAGCAGGACCCGGCCGGCCTCGTCCAACTGCGCCGACGACAGCAGGAAGATGCCGCCGGGCCGGTCCTGCCAGACCTCGTCGCCAGCGGCGACGACGAGCCGCCGGACCGCGTCGCGCGTGGTCTGGACGTACCCACGGTCCAGTTCGTTGAGGACCACGAGGTCCACGACGAAGCGTTGGCTGCGCCAGAGGCGATGGATCTTCAGGAGGGTGCGGACGGTGGCGACGTCCTCCTCCGTACGGAGGCGCAGCAGCACGATCGGGTGGTCGCCGGAGATGCCGTGCACCCACAGGCCCGACGGGCCCGAGACGTTGCTCCGCAGGATCGCGGCGTCGGAGCGTGTCGCGGCGTCGGGGTAGAGCAGGCGGGAGAGGAGCCGGTCCGCGCTGGCCGACTCGGCCGCGTCGAGCCCCACCTGGGCCGCCACCTGGCCCTGCCGCGCGGCGGCGTCCAGGAAGGCCGCCTCGATCCGGTCCCGGCGTCCGTAGCGGTGCGCTACGTCGAGCACGGTGCGGGCCGAACCACCGGCCGCCGTCACGAACGACAGGCGCACGGTGGCGTGGGCCGGGATCTCGACCCGCGTGCGCAGGGCGAACACCGGATCGAGCGTCGCGCCGAGCGTGCCCGAGAGTCGGGTCGCGCGCAGTCCTGCGGGATCCCCTGGGTGGCCGTGACGGCCGAGGAACCGTTCCCGGTCGGTCTCGATCTCCGGCGGCGGGTGCGCGCCGCGATCGTGGACCAGACGGTGGACGAGGTAGGCGGGCGCGTCGGTCGTGCTGCGCAGGCGACGGCGGAACAGCAGCCCGTCGTCCTCGGCGCGCCACGAGCACTCGACGAACATCTTGGCGAACGCGGGATGGCGCAGGTCGTCGCCGTGCGGGGCCAGGGCGACCTCGCCGTAGCTGGTCACGGCCAGGCGTCGGACCGAGTCCCCGTGGTTGACGAGGGTGACGCGGCGGATCTCCGCGTCGTCCTGGGGCGGGACGATCACCTCGAGGCGCGTGGTCACGTCCCCGTCCCGACGGTGGAAGGTGATCTGGTGGGGATGGAACGTCACCCGCGGGTGCTGGCCTGGGGCGTCGACCGGTTTCGGGGTCGCCGACCAGGTCCGGTCCAGGTCGAGGTCCTGGACGTAGATCCACTGGCCCCACGCGTCGCAGGTCGGGTCGCTGCGCCAGCGCGTCAGGTCCAGTCCTTCCCAGCGGCTGGCGCCGGCTCCCGAGTTGCTCATGAAGAGGGTGTAGCGGCCGTTGGAGAGGGCGTGCACCTCGGGGCTGCGGGTGCGGACCGGTACCTCCCAAGGCTCGACGGGCGGAGCGTGGAAGCGCGGTCGCGGATCCTCCGTGCGTTCGTCCCGTTCGATCCGTTCGTCGGGCGGGCCCGGCGCGAGGCCCTCGTAGAGCAGCACCTCGTGCGTCCGGACCCGTGCGTCGGCGTGGAAGCGTTCGACGAAGCGGCCGTCGTGCAGCAGGTTGCAGAGCGCCATGAAGGCCATCCCGTGGTGGTGGACCATGAACGACCGCACCACGGTGTAGCGCTCGCCGGGCGCCAGACGCGCGTGCGCGTAGTCCAGGGCCTCGTAGAAGCCGTAGCGCCCCATGGCTCCGGCCGCGACCAGCCGCTCGAGGTTCTCGGCCGCTTCGTGCGGCGTCCACGGCAGCGCCATCAGCGTCGCGTACGGCGCGACGACCTGACGGCCGGTCGCCTCGTGGGAGAGGGCGAGGTCGGGCACGCCGAAGGCACGGTACTGATAGTTCTCCTGCGCGTCCGTGCGCGCGTAGCCCGATTCGGAGGTTCCCCAGGGCACGCCGTGCGCCCTGCCGAAGGCGATCTGGCGGTCGATCGCCGTGCGGCAGGCGTGCGCCAGGAGGCTGCGCTCGGGGGTGCGCATGAACAGGGTCGGCATCAGGTACTCGAACATCGTGCCGCTCCACGACAGGAGCACCTGCCGACCGTCCACCAGCGCCGTCGGCCGACCGAGGTGGAGCCAATGCTCGGGCGCCACCCGGTCGAGGGCGATCGCCATGAAGGAGGCGATGCGGGCCTCGGAGGCCAGCAGGTCGTACGCGTGCACGTCCTCGCGGTCGTCGTCGACGTGGTAGCCGATGCGGAACAGCTTTCGTTCCGTGTCGAACAGGAAGTCGACGTGCGTCTCCTGCAGGATCCTCTCGGCGTTCGCCGCGACCGCATCGGCGTCCCGACGGATACGCTCGGCGACCTCGTCGGCCGCGTCCAGCGCTGAGCGCAAGCGCGTCCGGCGTGCGGACTCCACGGCGTTCGCCGGTGCGAGCGCGTCCAACGCCTCGCGGATCGTCCGGTACGCCGCGGGCAGGTCGCGGAAGGCGAGCTGCAGCGGAATCTCGTCCACGACCGGATCGAGCGCCGACACGCGGGCGTCGGGCCGGAGCCACGGGAGCAGGGCGTCGCGTCCGTCCCGCATCGTGTCCAGTTGCTGCTGCAGGCGCCCCAACCAGATGCCGAGGTCGGCGAGTCGTTCGTGCCCGACGCCGCCGGCCGCGGTACGCACGCGCTCCAGGAGGGTCCGCTCGAGCTCGGGCAGGGCCTCCGACGCCAGCTCGTCGACGAGCGGCGACCACCGCTCCGGCCGGCCTTCGGTCCGGTCGATCCGCTCCCGGAAGGCGACGATCGAGCGCGTGAGTTCGCCGTCGTCCTCGAGCGTCTCCACCGTTTCCTTCAGGAGGTCCGCGAGGGTGCGGAGGCCGTCGAACCGGCGCCAGCGCAGCACCGTGCCGTCCGGGACCTCGAGGCACGCCTGCCGCACCACCACGAGGAGGCCGAGGAGGTTGCCGCTGTCGACCGTCGAGACGTACTTCGGGTGCAGCGGCCGGAGGGTGCGGGTGTCGTACCAGTTGAGGAAGTGGCCGCGGTGGCGTTCCAGCCGGTCCAGCGTCGCGAACGTGTTGCCGAGGCGGAGCAGCAGGTCGCGCGCCCCCAGGTAGCCCGCATCGTGGGCGCCGACGGTGGTCGCGAGCAGCAGCCCGACGTTCGTGGGGGAGGTGCGGTGCGCGACCTCGCCGCGCGGCGACTCCTGGAAGTGGTCCGGCGGGAGCCAGTGATCGTCCGGCCCGATGAACCGTTCGAAGTAGAGCCAGGTCCTCCGCGCGATCGTGGCCAGCCAGCGCCGCCGTTCCGGGGTCAGCGCCCGGTCCTGGATCGGGACGGGACGATCCAGGAGGTACGCGAGCTGGGGGGAGAGGGCCCAGGCGAGCAGGAACGGGACGGCGACCGGCCACGCTTCGGGGCGCGCCCCGAGCATCAGCGCGCCCACGACCGTGGCGGCGAGGGGGGCGGCGCTCATGGCACGCCAGCGTGCGAGCGCGTTCCGGCGACGCGAGGCGTCCCGCGCGTCCTGCGACGACTCCGTCCAGCGCAGCAGGTGCCGGCGCGAGACTCGCAGGCGCCAGAGGGTGGTCGTCACGGCGGCCGCGGCCACCCAGGCGGCGTGGGCGAGGAAGGCGAGGTCGACCGCCCAGCGGAGCAGGTCCCGATCCGCGGCGTGCGGGAGCCGGGCCGCGCGACGGGGCCGCGCCAGGCGCACGAGGGCCCGGGGTACCTGCAGCAACGGTGCGGCCGAGAGGGCGAGCGCGAGCCCGGTCCAGGCCCACGCCGGACCCGGCGCGACGGTCCACCCCACGACGAACAGCGCCAGCAGGGACGGAGGGTGCAGGCTGCGCACCAGGTTCTGCCGAAGCACCCATCGTGCCGTATGGCTCAACGGATTGGGCACGCGTCCTTCGGGGCCGGGCACCCGCCGGCCGGCCCAGGGGAGGAGCTGCCAGTCGCCCCGGATCCACCGGTGCAGCCGCCGCGCGTGGGCGAGGTAGTGCTGGGGTTGGCTCTCGAGCACGACGACGTCGCTCACGAGGCCCGCGCGGCCCAGCCCGCCCTCGAGCAGGTCGTGGCTGAGGATCGCGTTCTCCGGAGGAACGTCGCCGACCGTGCGTTCGAACGCCGCGACGTCGTAGATGCCCTTCCCGGCGTAGATCCCTTCGCCGAACAGGTCCATGTACGGCTCGGACACCGCGTGCGCGTACAGATCGACGGTTCGGCCGTGCGAGAAGAGCCGTGCGAACCGGGTCCGGTCGGCATCGTCGGGGTGGGCCTCGATCCGGGGCTGCAGGATCGTGAAGCCGTGCCGCAGACGGTTCGCCGCGTCGAACGAAGCCCGGTTCAGGGGGTGCGCGAGGGTGCCGATCAGGCGGAAGGCGCTGCCTGGGGGAAGCACCGTATCGGCGTCCAACGTGATCACGAACGGGAACCCGGCGAACGCTTCGGCGCGGTCGCCGTGGAACAGGAAGCCGCCGCGCACGCCGTGCACGATCAGCCGGTTCAGTTCGGTGAGCTTGCCGCGCTTGCGCTCCCAGCCCATCCAGACGCCCTCGGACGCGTTCCAGCGCCGCTCCCGCGTCAGCAGCAGGAACCGCCCCTCGGGATGCCGGGCCCGGAGCGCGGCGAGTTCGGCCTCGGCCCGGTCCAGCAGGGCGGCGTCCTCGGGCACGACCCGGTCGGCGGCGTCGGGCACGTCGCCCAGGACCACGAAGGCGAGACGCGGATCGCGGTGTCCCAGGTAGTGCCGCTCGATCCTCGCGAACAGATCGTGGATCCCCGCTTCGCTCGTGAACAGCGCCGGCACGGCGACCAGCGTGCGGGCGTCGGGCGGCACGCCGGCGCGAAGCTCGAGCTTCGGAAGCCGCGTGGGCGGGAGGAGGTGCGTCACCAGCCGGCGCAGCGCGGCCTCCGCCGCGACCCACGCCGGGACCGCCACGGCGGCCGTCAGGGCCAGCGCCTCGACGCGCGCGCCCCAACGGAGCGCGACGGCCGTCGTCGCCGCGATCAGGAGGACGGCGAGGAGCGACGTGGCCGCCGCGTACAGGGGCGCCGCCCAGCGGCGCGCGCCACGCTCGAGGTGCATGCGGAGCGTCGGCGGGGCGCCCACCGTCCGCTCGAACTCCGATACGGCCGACCCGATCAGGTACGCCCCCACGTGCGCGCGTTCGGGGCGCCCGTCCGGTCGGGCGGCCGCCGACCTCGCCAGGGCCACGGCTTCCGCCGCGACCGCCTCCTCGCTGCGGCCGGAGCGCACGGCGAGCCGTTCGATGGTCGCTCGGTAGCGGTCGCGCGTCGCTTCGTCCATGCGGAGGTACGCTCCCGCCGGATCCTGGCGGAGGCGACGTTCGATGAGGCTCGTGGCCTCCACGAACGCGGTCCAATCGTGCGTGTCGAGCGCGTGCAGGGACAGGATCGTCGCCGGCAGCGTCTCGTCGTGTTCGACCTCGACCCGGGCCGCCTCGTGCGCGTTCGGAGCCGCTTCGGCGAGCGATTCGAGCGCCACGATCCGCAGGAAGGTGGGCAGCGCCCACAGCTCCCCGAGGGTGAGCGGCGCCACCTCCTGGTGTCCCTCCACGAAGCGGCGTACCCGCGCCAGGTCCAGCCGGTGCTCGCTCCACGCCACGATCGCGCCCGCGAGCGCCTCGACCCGCGGGGTGCCGTTCGCCAGCGTGGGCAGCGTCGCGTAGTAGGCCCGCGGCATGTCGTCCTCGGTCTGACGCAGGGCCCGCAGGATCAGGTAGTCGTTGTCGAGGAGCCACTGCGTGCGCGAGGACAGGGCGGACGGCTCGACCGGAAGGGCGTCGAACACGGCACGGATTCGCTCGCGGAGGGGCGCCGACCGGCGGACGGCCCGGTGCGCACGGCGCGGTCGCGCCACGACCGGGTGGGCGGTCGCGCGCGCCCTTCCGGCCTCCTCGGGCGGTGCGTCGCGTGCCGGGCCGTCGTCCCCCGAGGCCCGGTCGTGGTGGCTCATCCGTGGCCGTGCCGTTCCTGGGCCGCGATCTCTGCGGCGCTGGGCACCAGTTCGTGCCCGTGCAGGTCCTGGACCACGAGGAGCGTCGTGGTGCCGTACACGAGGAGGTTCAGCACCGAACTGCCGAACGGCCACCGGTGGCTCTCGGACGCGCCGTGGGCGCTGACGACGACGAGATCGGCGTCTTCGGCGTCCGCCAGGTCGTGGAGCCGGGCGACGGTGTCGCCGTCGATCTCCGTGCGCGCGTCCACGTCGTGGCCGACGCCCGCAAGTTCTTCTCGGACCGTGGCGAGGTACCGCTCGGCTCGCCGTCGCCGCATCTCGAGGAACCGTCGCTCGAGGCCCGCTTCCGCTTCCGGAAGCGGCAAGCGGCTCGCGCTGGGTGCGCGCTCGACGACGTGCGCCAGCATCAGACGGCACCGGTGGCCGTCGGCGAGTCCGTGGACGGTCGGCAGGACGATCTCGGCACGGCGCGAGCCGTCGAGCGGGACCAGCAGGCGCCGGTAGCGCGACGGTGCGTCCGCGCTCGGGGCGGCCCCGTAGGCACGCACCATCAGCACGCTCGTTCGGGCGTGCAGCGCGACGCTGTGCACGGTCGCGCCGAGGTTCCAGCCCGTCAGGCCGCCCTCGCCGTGGCTGCCGAGCGCGATCAGGTCGACCGCTTCCGACTGGGCGAACCCGACGATGTTGGACGCCGTTCGCCCCTCGAACATCCGGCACTCGGCCGAAGAGACGTCGCTCCCGAGCCGGTCGCGCACGTCGGCGAGGTACCGCTCGGCCTCGTGCGCCGCGAGTTGCCACCGGACCGGATCGGTCGGCTCGCGCCGACCGGCCAGGGTGGGCGGTTCGAGGACGTGGGCGAGGGTGACGCGGGCGCCGTTCAGGCGAGCGAACGCGCGGACGTGCGGAAGCACGCGTTCCGCGAGCTTCGACCCGTCGAGTGGAACCAGGATGTGCGAGAACATGCGTCCCCTCCGCTTCGGCCTGCCCGTCCGGCCATGCTACGCGGAGGTGCCAGCGAAACGATGGTCAGTTCTCGCACCGACGGGGGTCGAGCGGCCCACGGTCCGGGGCGGGGTTCGATCCGGCCGTGCCGACCGCCCGTCATTCGTCGGAGGCGAGACAGGTCCGGAACCGATCTCCGCCCTCGGCCTTGGCGCGGTACATGGCGCCGTCGGCGCGACGGAGCAGCTCCGAGGCGTCCGCCGCGTCGTCGGGAAAGAAGGCGACGCCGATGCTCGCCGTGGTGGCGACGGTGTGCTCGTCCAGTTCGAAGGGAGCCTCGAACGCCGCGAGCACCTTGGCGGCGACGACGCTCGCCTCGTGCACGTCCTTCACCTGCGTCAGCGTGATCAGGAACTCGTCGCCGGCGAAGCGCGCCACGCTGTCCCCCTCTCGCAGCGCCCGGTGCAGCCGGCGTCCGATCCGACGGAGCAGGAGGTCGCCGACGTCGTGCCCGAAGGTGTCGTTGACGCGCTTGAAGCCGTCGAAGTCGACGAACAGCAGGCCGACCCGATGGCCGTGGCGGCGCGCCTCGCGGATCGCCTGGCCGATGTACTCCTCGAAGAGGAGCCGGTTCGGCAGGCCGGTGACCGGATCGTAGTTGGCCGCGAGGTGCAGCCGGTGCATCAGTTCCGTCTGTTCGGTGATGTCGCGCAGGATCAGGAGCCGGGCCGGCCGGCCGTGCCAGTCGAGGGTCGACACGCGCATCTCCGCGGTCCGCACCCTGCCGCCCGCGCCGAGGAGCTCGATCACGACGGCGTTCCGGTCGGCGATGGGAAAGCCGAAGACGGCGCCGGTCGGCCCGGATCCACCGTCGGGGAGCATGCGCCGCGCCGCAGGGTTGGCCGCCAGAATGGTGCCGTCGTCGCCCACGATGAGGATGCCGTCCGTCATCCGCTGGTAGATGGCCCTGAGTTGCGCGGGGCCGGGGGCATCGGTCCGTCGGCTCATGGATCAGGTTCGTCCGCCTCCGGCGCCCTGGATCCGTCGGGGGTCGTGCGCGGGTGCGCGCTCGGCCCGTCCTCCAGCAGGCCGAAGGTGCGGTCGTACGGAGCTCCCAGATGCATCCCGTGCGCGTCCACCGAGAACGCGCGGACGTCGTGGTCGTGGCGGGACCCCCGCATCTTGAGGACCGTCAGGCCCCGCTGCAGCGCTCCGCCGACCTCGACGTGGCGCAGCAGGATGATCAGGTCGGTCACCGTCGACAGGTGGGCCTCGGTGTGCGACGCGCCACCGAGGAAGGTGGGCGTGGTCGACGTCAACAGGCTGGTGATCCCGTGGTGCTTCAGGTAGGCGCTGAGGCTCACGGCGAACTTGCGGAACGCGTCCGGAGTGGCCACGCGCTCGAGCGCCGAAAGGCTGTCGACGGCCACGCGCTGCGGTCCGAACGCCTCGATCGCCGACGTGATCGCCACCAGGTGGTCCTCGAGGGTCGCGACCTCGGGGTAGTCGCTCACGATGTCGAGCAGGCCGTCCCGCTCCATTCGGACGAAGTCGAAGCCCCAGCCCTGCGCGTTGCGGTGCCACTGCTCGCGACGTTCCTCGAAGGCGAACACCAGGCACCGTTCGCCCGCCGCGACGCCCGCCGCCACGAACGAGGCCGTGAGCAGCGTCTTGCCGCTGCCGGCCGCGCCCGACACGAGCGTCACCGAATCCCGGAAGACGCCGCCGCCGCACATGGCGTCGAGGTCGGCGTTCCCCAGCGACGCGCGCTCGACCGACATCGCGCGGTCGTCCCGGATGTCGAGATGGGGAATGACCGAGATCCCGTCCGGGGTGATCGAGAACCCGAACTCGCCCCGATCGTGCGTCGCGCCGCGGAACTTCACCACTTCGAGCGAGCGCCGACGACGCTCCGAGCTCAGGACGTTGCGGAGCAGGATCAGGTTGTCGGCGACGAACTCCTCGACCCCGCGCCGGGAGTTGGGTCCGTAGTCGTGGTCCCGCTCGGCGGTGAGCACGGTGGTCACGCCCAACGAGTTCAGCAGGCCGAGAACGCGGTGCAGCTCGTGCCGGAAGGTGGCGTCGCCCGCGAACTGCGTGAAGAGGGCGTCCAGGGAGTCGACGACGACGCGGCGTGCCCCGACGCGGGCGACGGCGTCCTCGATCCGGGCCAGCAGCGCCGTCAGGTCGTAGCCGCCGGCGTGGACCGGCATGCCGTCGAGCTGACGGGTGGCGTCGACGAAGCGCCAGGCGCCGTCCCGCTCCCAGCGGGCGACGTCCCACCCGAAGCTCGCGACGTTGTCCCGGATCCCGGCCGGCGGCTCCTCGCAGGTGACGAACACGCCGGGCTCGTCGTGGTCGCGGATCCCGGCCGAGAGGAACTGGGACGCGAACACGGTCTTGCCGCTCCCGGAAGTACCGGCCACGACCACCGACCGTCCGGCGGGCAAGCCGCCCTTGGTCACGAGGTCGAGCCCAGGGATGCCGCTGGGCGATCGCCGGGCGGACGTACGGTCCGGTGCTGCTCGGTCGCTCACGGTACCTCCCCATCGTCGTTCGCGGTCGCGCCGTCGAGGCCGAGGCCCGCCAGCACCTTCGCGGTCAGCCGGAGATCGCCGATGATCCGGACCCGCGGCGTCGGGCTCAGCCGCAGCAGCGTCGGCGTCGCCAGGACGTGGGCGCGCTCGGCGAGCTCCGGGTGTTCGGTCACGTCGATCACGGACAGTTCGTAGCGTCCGGGAAGGTGTTCCTCGCAGAGGTCCGTCAGCGCCCGGATCGCCAGGCGGGACCGGGGCGCATCGCCTGCGACGTACAGCTCGAACCGGAACGACGGCACGCTCCAGCCGTACCACGCCCCACGACGCGCGTACGTCGGACGGGGCCGGAGCACGACGCGCCACGTGCAGCGACCCCGCCGGAACGGGGTCGTTGCACGTCGCCAAGGCCGTGGGGGACGGCCGTCGTTGGTCGGGGTGACTGGATTTGAACCAGCGACCACTTGACCCCCAGTCAAGTGCGCTACCAGGCTGCGCTACACCCCGTCGCGGACGCCAAGCATACTCGCGCTCCGCGACCAGGTCAAGGCGGCGAGGCGCGCGACCGACGGCCCTGGCCGCGAGGACCCGGGCGAGGAGGTTCCGACGTCGACGAAGAGTTCGGGAACGTTCGCTTCGGTCCATGGCGTCGCCTCCAGTCGGTACCGACGTATCGGACGCGGCCTCCTCCGCACGTTCGCACGTCGTGAACGATCGTGCATCGGACCGCGACGCCGATCCGGTTCGGCCGGAACGCACGACGGACGTCGCGTCGTAGGCTGAACGACGTACGCACCGCGGCACGCGACGACCTGCGACGGACGGCGCCTGGTCGTGCCGGACGTCCGAGCGAAAGGCGAGGATTCCCATGAACCGACCGTGGCGTACCGAGGAACCCGAAGGCGACGGGGCCGGCCCGACCCTCGACCCCAGCGACTGGGACCGGACGCGCGCGCTCGCGCACCGAATGATCGACGACGCGTTCGACGATCTGCGCACGGTGCGGGACCGGCCCGTCTGGACGAAGATGCCGGACGAGGTGGCGGCGACCTTCGAAGGCCCGGCGCCCCGGACCCCGCTGGGCGCCGAGGCCGCCTACGCCGCGTTCCGCGAGCGAGTGGTGCCGTACCGGATGGGGAACGACCACCCACGGTTCTGGGCGTACTACATGGGTTCGGGAACGGTGATCGGCGCGCTCGCCGAGTTCCTCGCGGCGATCGACGCGTCGAACCTCGGCGGGACCGAGATCGGCGCCGCACGCGTCGAGCGGCAGGTGCTGGACTGGTGCAAGGAGATGATCGGTCTGCCGAAGTCGGCGAGCGGCGTGATGACCAGCGGCGCGTCGGTCGCCAACCTGATCGGTGCGGCGGTGGCGCGGCACGCCCACGTCCCGGACGTGCGTGTTCAAGGGATCGAAGGCCTGCGGGAGCCGCTCGTCGCGTACGCCTCGGGCGAGGTGCACTCGTGCCACGCGCGCTCGCTGGAACTGATGGGGCACGGCAGCCGCGCCCTTCACCCGGTCGCGACCGACGAGGCGTTCCGCATCGACGTGGCCGCGCTCCGACGGGCGGTCGCCCACGACCGGGCGGCGGGGCGGCGGCCGTGGCTGGTCGTGGCCACGGCGGGGACGGTGAACACCGGCGCCTTCGACGACCTGCACGCCGTGGCCGATCTGTGCGCCGAGGAGGGCCTCTGGTTCCACGTCGACGCCGCCATCGGCGCGCCGTACGGCCTGTCCGCACGGCTTCGCCCGAAGATCGCGGGGATCGAGCGGGCCGACTCGGTCGCGTTGGACCTGCACAAGGGCCTCCACGCGCCGTTCGAGGCGGGGGCGGTGCTCGTGCGGGACGAGGTGGCGCACCGTGAGGCGTTCTCGGTGATGCCGCCGTACCTGGCCCGGTCCGGAAGGGGCTTGGCCGGCCGCTCGACCTGGCTGTCGGAGTACGGACCCCAGCTGACCCGCGGCTTCAAGGCGCTGAAGGTGTGGATGGGCTTCCTGGCGTACGGAACCGACGGCTTCGCACGGGTGCTCGAACGGAACGCGGACCAGGCCCGGCACCTCGCGGCGCGGGTCGACGCGAGCCCGGTCCTGGAGCGGGTCGCGCCGGTCGAGGCCGATATCGTCTGCCTTCGCGTCCTGCCGGAGGGGGCCGATCGGGACGCGATCGACGCGGCGAACCGGACGCTGGTCGACGAGCTGCAGGAGGAGGGCGACTTCGTCCCCTCCGGGACCACGCTGCGCGGTCGTCCGTGCATCCGCGTCGCGCTCTGCAACCACCGCACCCGCCCCGACGACCTGGACCGGTTCGTGACGCGCCTGGAGCGGGCGGCGGCCCCGGCGCCGTCGTGACGCAGGGCACACGATCCGTGGTGGCGCCGGTCGCCGCGTCTCGATAGGCTGACGTCGTGTCGAAACCGGATCCGCTGCGGGAACGAGGGGAGGCGCTGGCGCGCCAGGATGCCGACGAGCCGCTCGACGTCGTCGACGATCAGGGGCGCCCGACCGGCGTCGTCAAGTCGCGGCGCGAGGTGCACCGCGACGGCGACCTGCACCGGGCGTTCCACCTGTGGATCGTCGATCCCGAGGGGCGCGTGCTGGTCCAGCGCCGCTCGCCGTACAAGGACACCGGCGCCGGAAAGCTCGACGTGACCGTCGGCGGGCACCTCCGGTCCGGCGAGTTCTGGCCGCAGGCGCTGCGCGAGGTCGAGGAGGAGCTCGGCCTCCCGGTCGAGGTCACGGACCTGCACGCGCTCGGTACCTTCCGCAGCGATCGTCGCTACGGGGACGGGACGAACGATCGGGAACTGCACGAGACGTTCGCGATGCGCACGTCCCGGCCGCTCGCCGGCTTCCGACCCGACCCGCGCGAGGTCGACGTGCTCTACGCCGTGCCGTGTGCCGCCGCGGTGGCCCTGTGGCGCGACGGCACGCCGGTGTACGCCGTCGGCCGCGATGCCCACGACCGGCCGGCCGACGCGCTGTTGCACGCGGGGGACCTGATCGAGGAGGGGCGGGCCGAAACGGTGCCGGCGCTGCTCGCGCTCGTCGCCTGGGCGGACGACGAGCGCGCGTCCGGGCGGGTCGACTGACCCGTCGTCAGCCTTCGATCACCGTCGGCACGATCAACGGCGTGCGTCCGGTCGTCTTCCGAAGGTGCCGGCGGACCGGGTAGAAGATGTCGTCGCGAATGTCGTTCAGACGCTTCTTCTCGCGGATGCCGCGCTTCACCCCGTCCAGGGCGATCTTCTCGATCTCCTTGGTGAGGCCGTTGCCGCTTCCGGCGACGCCGCGCACGATCACCGTGACCGAAGGCTTCTTGCCCGCCAGCGCCATGATCACGACCACGCCCTCGTTGCTCAGGGTCTGACGGTCGCGGATGATCGGCTCGCCGATCTCGTCGGCGCTGCGGCCCATCGAGTCGATGTACACGATGCCGGCGTCGACCTCGCCGACGACCTTCAGGTCGTCCTTGCTCAGCTCGAGCACGTCGCCGTTCTTGGGGATGACGATCTTCTTCGGGGGGCGCGGCATGCTCTCGGCCAGCCAGCCGTGGTTCACCTGGTGGCGCGGTTCGCCGTGCCAGGGGATGAAGAACTTCGGTCGGGCCAGGTCCAGGATCAACTTGAGCTCCTCCTGGCTGGCGTGGCCCGAGGCGTGCACCTTGTACTTGGGCGGGTAGAGCACCCGAACGCCACGCTCGTAGAGCTGGTTGACCACCCGGTTGACCGCCTCTTCGTTGCCGGGGATCGGGTTGCTGCTCATGATGATCGTGTCGTTCTTCTGCAGGCTCAGCTTGCGGTGCGTGCCGCCGGCGAGCCGGGACAGGGCGGCCATGGGCTGGCCCTGACTGCCGGTGCAGAGCACCATGATCTTGTCGTTCTGGAGCTGGTCCACCTGCTCCATCGACAGCAGCGGGCGCTTCGTCTCCAGGTACCCGAGCTCCTGCGCGATCTTGGTGTTCTTGACCATCGAGCGGCCCTCGACCACCACGCGACGGTCGTGCTTCTCCGCGACGCGGATGAAGTTCTGCAGACGGTGCACGTGGCTGCTGAAGGTGGTGACGATCACGCGCCCGGGCGCGTCGGCCACGAGGTCGTCGACCGCGTTCATCACGTCCCGTTCGCTCGGGGTGAAGCCGGGACGCTCGCCGTTCGTGGAGTCGGAGAGGAGCAGCAGCACGCCGTCGACGCCGGCGGCGGCGATCTTGGCGAGGTGGCTGGTCTTGCCGTCGGCCGGGTGGTAGTCGAGCTTGAAGTCGCCGCTGTGCACGATCCGTCCCATCGGCGTGTGGATCACCAGGCCGCTGTTGTCGGGGATCGAGTGCGTCATACGGAAGAAGTCGACGGTGAAGCAGTCGCTGATCTTGACGCGGTCGTCGGGCGTGATCTCGCGCAGGTCGACGTCGCTCTCCTTGAGCTTGAACTCGTCGAACTTGCCGCGCAGCAGGCCGAGCGTCAGCTTCGCGCCGTACATGGGGATCTTCTTCGGCAGCTGCTTGAGCATGTACGGCAGGCCGCCGATGTGGTCCTCGTGCCCGTGGGTGAGGACCCAGCCCTTGATCTTCGAGGCGTTCTCGACGACCCAGTCGATCTTGGGGACCAGGATGTCGACGCCGAGCATCTCGGCGTCCGGGAAGGCGAGCCCGCCGTCGACCATCAGGATCTCGTCGCGGTACTGGAAGGCGAACATGTTCTTGCCGATTTCGCCCATCCCGCCGAACGGGATGATGCGGAGGGACTTCTCGTTCTTTCGTGCCATGGCTCCTCGCGGGGCGCCTCGTGCCGCGGTGCGTCGTCGGGGGTGCCGGGACGTGCGCGCGGCGGGCGCGTCGATATTCAGAGGGACCGTCGTGCCGGCGCGGGGCCGGAACGGCGGCGGGTCGGACGCCTTCGTCGGGACGTCGGGACGCTCGGGTCGCACCGTCGTCCGGACGGTGCGAGCTTCGGGTCCGTTCGGTTCAGCCGTCGCGCGGTCCGCGGCCACCGCCGCGGGGGCCACGGTCGCGCGGTCCGCGGTCGCCACCGCGCGGGGGCCGGTCGCCGCCGCCACGACGGGGCGCGCGCGGGGGCACGACCCCTTCGAGCTCCGGGCGGACCAGGTCGATCTTGCCGCGGTCGTCGATGGCGTTGATCTTCACCGTCAACGGCTGGCCCTCGTTCAGGTGCTCCGAGACCGATTCGACGCGCCCCTCGGCGATCTGGCTGATGTGCAGCAGTCCGTCGGTGCCGGGGAAGAGGGTCACGAAGGCGCCGAAGTCGACGATCTTGGCGACCTTGCCCTCGTACGTCTTGCCGACCTCCGGCGACTCGGTCAGCGCCTCGATCCGGCGCTTCACCTCGGCGGCGACCTCGCCGTCGTCGGTGTAGATCCGGACCTGACCGTCCTCCTCGATCTCGACCTTGGCGCCGAGCGCTTCGAGCTCGCGGATCTGCTTCCCGCCCGGTCCGATCACGGTGCCGATCTTGTCGGAGGGGATGCGGACCGTCTCGATCCGCGGGGCGCGCGGGTTCAGGTCGCGGCGCGGCTCCGGCAGCGCCTCCTTCATCAGGCCCAGGATGTGCAGCCGGCCGGCGCGCGCCTGATCGAGCGCGTGGTTCATCACCTCCGCGTCGATCCCGCGCACCTTGATGTCCATCTGCAGGGCGGTCACGCCACGCTCGGTGCCGGTCACCTTGAAGTCCATGTCGCCGAGCGCATCCTCGCTGCCGAGGATGTCGGAGAGGATCTCGTGGCGATCGCCGTCCTTGATCAGGCCCATGGCGATCCCTGCGACCGGCGCCTCGAGCGGTACGCCGGCGTCCATCAGCGACAAGCTGGTGGCGCAGACGGTCGCCATCGACGACGAACCGTTCGACTCGAGCGTCTCGCCGACCGAGCGGATCACGTACGGGAACGACTCCTTGTCGGGCAGCTGCCCGACGATCGCGCGCCGGGCCAGGTTGCCGTGGCCCTGCTCGCGACGCGACACGCCCATCATCCGCTTCACCTCGCCGGTCGAGTACGGCGGGAAGTTGTAGTGCAGCATGAACTCTTCGGTGTCGTCGAGGCCCAGGTCGTCGACCAGGCGGTTGTCGCGACCGGTTCCGAGGGTGCTCACCGAGAGCACCTGCGTCTCGCCGCGGGTGAACACGGCGGAGCCGTGCGCCATCGGCAGCACGCCGGTCTCGATCCAGATCGGCCGGATCTCGTCCGGCCGCCGGCCGTCGGTGCGGACCCGTTCGTCGAGCACCATGCGGCGCATGACGCGGCTCTCGGCGGTTCCGAAGGCGGACTTCAGTTCCGCGCGGCGGGCGGCGGCCCCTTCGGCCTCCGGATCGGGGATCATCGCGTCGAGGATCCGGTCGCGCACCTCCTTGATCGCGGTGCTGCGGTCGTGCTTGCCGGGTGTGCGCAGAACCTGAGCCAGGCCGGCGCGCTCGGCCGCCTCGGTGACGGCGTCGACGTCGGCCGGGTCGACGTCGAGCGCCGGGACGAACGACTTCTTCTCCTTGCCGAGCTCGTCGCGCATGCGCGCGATCAGGTCGATCACCGGCCGCAGTTCGCGCTGCGCGAACTCGATCGCGCCGACCATGACCTCCTCGGGCAGCTCGTTCGCGGCCGCCTCGACCATCAGCACCGCGTCGGCGGTCGCCGCGACGGTGAGCTCGAGGTCGCTTTCCTGCAGCTGCTGGAAGGTGGGCGCCATGACGTACGCGCCGTTCAGGTACCCGACGTGATGGCAGGCGGTCGGACCTTCCCAGGGCACGTCGCTCAGCGCGAGCGCCGCCGAGGCGCCGATCGCGCCGAGCGGACCGGCGTCGTTCTTCTGGTCGGCGGAGAGGACCGTCACGATCACCTGCGTCTCGTTCCGCAACTGCTTCGGGAACAGCGGCCGGATCTGACGGTCGGTGAGCCGTGCGTTCAACGTCGCCTGGGCACCCGGACGCCCCTCGCGGCGCAGGAACGAGCCCGGGATCCTACCGATGGCGTAGTGCCGTTCCTCGTACTCGACGGTGAGCGGCAGGAACGGGATCGGTTTCGGGTCGTCCTGCATCTCGGCGGTGACGAGCACCATCGTGTCGCCGTAGCGGACCGTGACGCTGCCCGACGCCTGCTTGGCGTACTTGCCGGTCTCGATGACCAGTTCGCGGCCGCCCAGTTCGGTGACGTATCTGTGTCCAGATGGAATGTTCACGTGATCTCCTTCGCCGGTGGTTCCGGGTTCCGGCCGATAGCGGGGCCGGGGATCAAAATCGGGCGAGGGGTTCGGAGGCCGGCGACCCGTGGGGACCGTGCCGGTATACGTGCGCGGCGGAACGGTCCGGAACCGTTCCGCCGCAGGGCGACGCCGAGCGACGCGCACGGGACGTCGCGAACGCGTCCGGTCGCACCGAAGTCAGCGACGCAGGCCGAGATCGGCGATCAGGCTCTTGTAGCCCTCGAAGTCGGTCTTCTCGAGGTACGAGAGGAGGCGCTTGCGCTTCCCGACCATGACCAGCAGGCCGCGGCGACCGTGGTGGTCCTTCTTGTTCCGCTGCAGGTGCTCGGAGAGCTCCTGGATGCGGGCGGTCAGGAGGGCGACCTGCACCCGCGTGCTGCCGGTGTCGGTCTCGCTTTCGCCGTACTTGCGCACGACCTCGAGTTTCGCTGCGGCGTCCATGGCCATGACGTGCTCCCTTCAAATCGTGGAGACCCGACCGAACCCGCGATAGATGGGTCGCGGCCGCGTCGTCCGAAGGGGTACGCTACCACACCGGTGCCCGCCCCGTCCGACGCGCACGACCTCGCCGCCGACGCGGCCCTCCTCGCCGGCCGTGCGCTGCGTGGCTGGGAGGACCGCTCCGGAGGCCACGGCGACGCGCGCGTCCTCCACCTCCGGTTCGAAGGGGGCGGCGCGTTCGCGAAGCGGCACCGGACGCGCGACAAGCACCGCCGCGAGCGGGACGCGCTCCGCGGCTGGACTCGGGCCGGCATCGAGCTCCTGCCCACCCTGCTCGCCGTTCGCGACGACCCTCCGCTCCTCCTCCTGTCCGAACTCCCCGGGCGCCCGCTCGCCGGCGCTCCCGGCTCCGGTACGCACCGATCCGGCCTCGGCCCCGACGCCTGCGGCCCCGACGCCTGCGGCCCCGACGACGAGGCCGTGCACGCCGCCGCCGGCCGCTGGTCGGCACGGCTGCATCGGTCCGACGCGGCGCTCGCCGCCTTCGCCGCCGACGCCCGTGACGTCGCCGAGGCGTACGCCCTGCGGATCCGGAAGCTGCGACGGACCGCCGCCGAGCTGGTCGGCCCGGTGGGCCCGAGGCTCCTCGACCGCCTGCCGGCGCTCGCCGCCGGTCGCGCGCGGACCGCCTGCCACCGCGACTTCGGGCCGTGGAACTGGTTGGTTCAGGGAGCGGAGCTCCGCGGGATCGTCGACCTCGAGCACGCCCGGGCCGACCTTCCCGAGACCGACCTGGCGCGCCTCGCGACGACCGTCTGGCCGGGCCGTCCGGAGCTGCGCGCCGCGTTCCTGGCGGGCTACCAGGGCGCCGGCGGTCCGGCCCGATCGGACGGTCCGCTGGCGGCCGGCTGCGCGCTGCT
>SLSQ01000056.1 GCA_007130355.1 Trueperaceae bacterium | reverse complement strand
GCGCGGGTCGCGCGCCGGGCGCGTGGCGTCGTCGACGGTGGCGGGCTCCTTGTGGAGCCGGATCACGTCGGCGTCGGCGTGCAGCCGCCAGCCGGTGTTGGCGTCGAACCAGCTCCGGAGCCCGGCGAGCTGCGAACGCACCAGCCGGAACTCCTCCTGCTCGGCGGCACGGAGCAAGGGGCGCCTCAGCAGCGCGCGGGCCGCACGTTGGAGGTTGTCGACCTGGCTCATACCACGCGCCTCCGGTCCGGGTTGGGGCCGACCGGCTCCCGTTCGAAGCGCGCCGTGGGTCCCGGCTCGAAGATCTCTACGACGTGGTCGCGTCCGCGGAGGGTTCCGTTCGTCGAGCGGATCACCGCCACCTGCGCGTCGGCGATCGCCCGGAGGCGGATCCGCAGGTTGCCGTCGCCCGCGCTCACGTCGGCGTGCTCCGCTCCCGGCCGGCGGGCGGCGAGGGCGTCGCCGAGCAGGTCGAGGAAGAGCCCGAACGCGTGCGCGTCGAGTTGGGCGAGCTCGGAGAGCCGCAGCGGTCCGTCGGTGATGAGCATCTCGCGGGCTCGGGCGAGCTGTTCGGCCTCGCGCGCGGCGCGCGCGGCGAGCTGCGCCTTGAGGTCGCTCCGGTCGAGCACCTGGTTCGGCCTGCCGCGACGCTCGTAGGCGCCGGTGCGACGCAGCTGGGGCGAGACGACGACCGGCGCGGCTTCTGCCCACGGCGCGCCCACGGTCCCGGGCTGGTCGGCCCAGCGCTGCAGCGTACCGGTGTCGACAGACAGGTGGCGGGCCGGATCCAGCCCGAAGGCCGCGTGCCAGAGCCGGTGCCGGTCACCGTCGCTGGGGGCGGCGGCGAACCAGCGCGCGAGGGTCAGGAAGTCCGCCGAGCGATCCGACCGGCCGGCACGGCGCACGTTCACCTCGCGGACCACGTCGAGCAGGGCCGGGATCGCGGCCAGCGCGCGGGTCCGGAGCAGCTTCGCCTGGCTGTCGTGCCCGCCGCTCGACACGAACCAGCTCACCAGACCCGTCCAGCGGTTGTGCCAGCGCTCGCGTGAGCGCTCGAGCGCACGCTGCGCCGCGGGGTCGGCCGGATCGGGCGCCTCGTCGGCGGCCTCGTCCGCGGCGATCCGGTCCAGCAGCGACGCGATGCGGCCGACGTCGGCGTCCCGGAGGAGGCCCGCGATCGAGGCACCGATCGTGACGAGATCCTGGATGAAGCGCTCCAGGTAGTCGATGAGCTTGTCCTTGTAGGCGATGAAGGCGTCCTCGCTCGTGCCCTCCAGGTCGATGCTTCGCTGCAGCGACCCCATGAAGGCGCTGGCGTTCTCGGCGAGGTCCGTGAAGCGGCCGGTGAGCGCGTTCAGCGTCTGGCGCAGCTTGCCGAGGTCGGGCTCGTCGGCCGCGGCCAGGAGCCGAAGCTCCCGCAGGCCGAGCTCGATGTCGGCGAGCGCCACCGCCTGCAGGGCACCGCGTCGGCCGAGCGCTTCGTCGAACGCTCGCAGGGCCCGCTCCGCCGCCTCGCCCGCGTGCGTGAGCCCGTAGAGCAGCCGCCGCCGGTAGAAGTCCTCGACGGCCGTGACGCGGCTGGTGTCGGGGTGAGAGCGCAGGTTGCCCCAGCGCTCGAGGCTGTCGAGCTTGAGGGTGAGTTCGTCGATCTCGACGCGTTCGCCGCTGTCGAAGTGCAGGCTCGACGCGACGTCCTCCGGGCGCAGGTGTACGTGGAAGCGCTCCTTGGCCGTCAGGAAGGCGGCAAGGATGCGGCGGTAGGTCGCGGCGCCCTCGGTGGTCAGGTGCGCGAAGACGTCGAAACGTTCGGGTGCGGCGTTGGGGAGGTCGCCGGCTGCCGTCATGGCTTCGCAGGATACGACGGCGTCGTCTTCGTTCTGGGTCGAACGCGGGGGTTGGTCGGCGGAGGTGCGGACGGCGGTTCGGACCAGGTCCCGGGACATCGCTCAGCTGACTGCATCGCGTGAAGTCTGAGTCTGTGATCACGGTCTTTCGGAGGTTCATCACGTTCGGTGGGCGGCATCGGCGCGGCGCGCACCGGTCGTCGGCTGTCGACACCAGGGGGATGACTCAGAGGGCATAGAACCTGTGAGGTAACCTCGCATGGCAGCCTGGGATGTCGTCCTCCTCGATCCCAATGCGCGTCTTGCCGCGCTGGCGGGCGCGATCCCTGAGGCGACCGCGAGAACGGGAGGTGGCACGATGGCCCGGACCTGGAAGGAGCTTCGATCGGAAGCCGTGGCGGACGGTCGGTTGGACGAACCCCGGGTCGCCGCCGCGAGGGCGCGCCAGCTTTCCGAAGTGCGGGCTCACCGGCTGGTCGAGCTCCGGGTGTCGCTCGGCATGACGCAGGCGGCGGTGGCGGAGCGGTTGCGGGTGTCGCAGTCGCGCGTCTCGCGCATCGAGCGCGGCGCCATCGGTCACACCCAGCTCGAGACCCTGCGCGCCTACCTCGAGGCGCTTGGCGGCGAGCTCGAGGTGAGTGCCCGCTTCGGCGACGAGCGGATCCTCATCACGGGCTGAAGGGGGACGAGGTCCGCGGGCGCCGCGGTGCGGCTTCGGATGGCCCAGATTGGTGCAGGTGGTGCAAACGCATGACGCTTGCGCGAGAGGAGGGACGCCATGCCGGACCCCAGCGAGCGGGAGGCGAACGAGGTCTTGAGCGTCGAGAGCATGCTCACGAGCCGCGGCCAGACCACGATCCCACTCCCCATTCGCCGAGCGTTGGGGCTCAGGGCGAGCGACAAGGTTCGGTTCTCCCTCCGTGGTGACGACACCGTCGTCATCTCGCGGGTCTCGGCCGAGCAGCGTGATCCCATGGTCGCTGCGTTCCTCGGCTTCATCGAGGCCGACACCCATCAACACCCGCAGCGGGTCCGCGCGATCCCCGCCGACGTCGTCGACCGCGCGCGTCGTTTGTCGGCCGGCGTCGAGGTCGACCTCGAGCACGACGTCCGCACGAACGCCGCGAAGCGCCTCGCTGCCGTCACGAAGCTCGCTGCCGGCAACCCACCGGACACGTGGGATCGGCTGATGAGCCACGCCACGGCGAACACGCACCGGCTCAGGTGTGCGGTGCCGCCTGACGATCCTGACGTCTGAGCGACCGCGGTTGGATCGTCGATCGGCGTGCCGTAGGCTGACGTGTGCAGGTAGAGGCCCACACGCCGTCGCGCCTTGACGTGGCGACCGGATCGGTGGCGGCGTGACGCTCGAGCGGATCGTGCTCATCGCGCTCACGACCGCCACGTGGGACGAGCTTGGCGATCTCGTCGCGACGAAGGCACGGTCGATCGCGTTCGACACCTTGACCGCGCAACCCTACGTCGATGCCGTGAGGGACGTGGTTGCGGTGTACCGCGGCGGTGTCGACGCCCGTTCTTGACGCATCATGATGCGTCATGACAACATGAGGTCGCGGGAGGTCGGCGTGGCGAGTCGAGTGCGGGAGAAGTTCGCGACCCAGGTCGATTCGGAGTTGTTGGCGGAGCTGCGGTCGCTGGCGCGCGACGAGGGGCGGCAGATCCAGGCGCTGGTGGATGAGGCGCTCGCCGACCTGATCGAGAAGCGCAAACTCGGTCGGCCGCGCGCGCATGTCTTGGCTGCATACGGCACCAGCCACCGGCGCTTCGCGACGCTGTACGAGAAGCTCGCTGAGTGATCGACTACCTGACGCTCGCCGATGTCCTCGCCAT
>SLSQ01000203.1 GCA_007130355.1 Trueperaceae bacterium | reverse complement strand
GCCCGAGCGGGTCGGCTTCCTGATGGGGTTCGACGTGCCCGAGGGGGATCAGGAGCGGTACCTGACCGCCCTCGGCTGCACCGTCGCGCGCGGCGAGGGCGACGCCTGGACGGTGCGGCCGCCGAGCTGGCGCTTCGACCTGTCGATCGAGGAGGATCTGATCGAGGAGGTCGCCCGCCTGCACGGCTACGAACACATCGGCCGCACGCGCCCCGACCTGCCGTTCACCCCGCCACGCACCGATCCGACCCACCGGGCGCTGCGCGACGAGCTCGCCGCCGCCGGCCTGACCGAAACGATCGCCTACGTCTTCACCGGCGACGAGGAGCTCGCCCGCGCCCGCGCGCCCCGCGCGGTGGTGGGCCTCGCCAACCCGCAGGGGATCGAACGGTCCAAGCTCCGGACCGCGCTGCACCCCGGCCTGCTCGCCGCCGCCGCCACGAACCGGGACGCGCCGGGACTGGCGCTGTTCGAGATCGGGCGCGTCTTCCTGGAGCCGGAACGGGAACGGCTCGGTCTGCTGGCGTCCGGCGCCTGGGAGCGGGGCGGCTGGCGCGAGGGCACGACCGTCGACCTGTGGCGCCTGAAGGGTCTGCTCGAGGGCGTCGCGGCCCGGCGCCGCGCGACCCTCGCCTTCCGTCCGGCCGAGGCGGAGGAGGCCCCGATGCTGCACCCCGGCCTCGCCGCGGTGGTGACGTGGGACGGCGCCGAGGTCGGGGTCGCCGGGCGCCTGCACCCCGAGGTGCAGGACGCGTACGAGCTGCCGGAGACCTACCTCGCCGAGCTGGACCTGCCGCTCGCGGCGACCCGGCTCACGGTCGAAACGGTGCCGCGGCAGCCGTACGCCGAACGCGACCTGGCGGTCCTGGCCCCCGCGACGGTGCCGTACGCCGAGATCGACGGGGTCGTGCGCCGGGCGGCGGGCGGGCTGCTGGTCGAAGCGTTCCCGTTCGACGTGTACGCCGGCGCGCCGCTCGACGAGGGGATCCGCAGCGTCGCCGTGCGGATGCGCTGGCGCCACGACGACCGGGCGCTGCGGGACGCCGAGGTCGACACGCTCCTCGAAGCGGTCGTGAAGGCGGTCCGCGCCCGGGGCTGGACGATCCGCGAATGAGCCGAGCGCCGGCGGGTCCGTGCGGTAGAGTCGCCGCGTGAGTTGGCTCGATCCGGTCTTCGGCGTCGCCATCGGCGTGCTGATCGCCGCCTGCGCTTCTCGGCGGTGGGTCGGCGCGGTGGTCGGCTTCGGCGCGGTGCTGCTGGTGCGGCCGATCCTCGGCCTCGCCCACGAAGCGCCGTGGCTGGCCGTGCTCGCCATGGCGGCCGGCGGAGCGGTGCTCGCGCTGGTCGCGCGCAGCGCCCTCGCCGGCGGCCGCGACGGCGACCTGGCGCGACGGATCGTGGGCGGGACGGGCGGCCTGGCGCTGGGGGCGACCCTGGTGCTGGCCGTCGTGATCTCGCTGCCGATCCAGCGTAGCCCGTTCGACCCGAACCAGCTCTACTACCCTCCGCGCGACCTGCCGCCGATCGTCCAGGACGCGGTCCTGAACTCGTGGACGGTGGGGGTCGGCCGCGACGTGCTGCTGTTCCCGCTGCTCGACGCCCAGCGCTCGCTGCCCGACGGGCGACGCGACGTGGTGCGCCTCCTGCACCGCTGGTTGGTGATCGGGGAGCCGTGGCGGAGGGGAGGCGCCGGGACCTGAGTTCCTGACATCGCGAGGAAGCGCAAGCCCGGCGCACGGGCCGGCCGGTCCGACTTCGGACCGCCGACCGCGCCGGTGACGAGGTGGAGGGCCCTCGATCCCCGCTCCGCGACGCGACGCCCCGTCGCCGCGGACCGGACCTCGAGGGACGGGCGCACGCCGCGAGGCGCGGCGCCGAAAACGCGAACACGTCTGCGGGCCCCTCCCGGGACGGATCCCCCGCTCGCGAACCGCACGGATCCCACGCACGACCGCCGGACCGCCCCTCCGGCCCCGAACGCGAACCGTACGACACGATTCTCGAACCAGAGAAGGAGATTCCCATGTGCGGAATCGTAGGGTACGTCGGGCCGCGCCAAGCGGCCGACCTGGTGCTGGACGGACTGCGGCGGCTCGAATACCGCGGCTACGACTCGGCCGGCATCGTCGCCTTCGACCCGGGCGGCCCCCTCGCCGTCGTCAAGCGCGCCGGCAAGATCGCCGTGCTCGAGGAGGCGCTGAAGCGGTCGCCTCTTTCCGGCCGCGTCGCCCTCGGGCACACCCGCTGGGCCACCCACGGCCGGCCCAGCGACGGCAACGCCCACCCCCACCTCACCGAGGACGGCCGCGTCGCCATCATCCACAACGGCATCATCGAGAACTACCTGCCGCTCCGCGCGCGCCTGACCGCCGCCGGCCACACCTTCGCCAGCGAGACCGACAGCGAAGTGCTCGCCCACCTGATCGAGGAGCACGACCGCGGCGACCTGGCCGACGCCGTCCGCGCCGCGCTCCGCGAGGTCGACGGAGCCTTCGCGCTGGTCGCCGCCCGGCAGGACGCGAGCGAACTGGTCGCCGCCCGCGCCACCAGCCCGATGGTCGTCGGGCTCGGCGAGGGCGAGACGTTCATCGCCAGCGACGTGCCCGCCCTGCTGCCGTACACCCGCCGGGTGGTGTTCCTCCAGGACGGCGACGTCGCCACCGTGCGCCCCGAGGGCGTGGAGGTCACCGACCTGGACGGCCGCCCGCGCGAGGTCACGGTCGAGACGATCGACTGGGACGCCGAAGCGGCCGAGAAGGGCGGCTGGCCGCACTACATGATCAAGGAGATCTACGAACAGCCGGCGGTGCTCCAGAACACCTTCGGCGGCCGCTTCGCCGAAGCGGGCGACGACGTGCTCCTCGACCTGGACCTCGACCCGACCGAGTTCGACCGGGTGGTGATCCTGGCCGCGGGGACCGCGTCGTACGCCGGGCTGGTGGGCGAGACGCTGCTCGAGCGGCTGGCCCGGATCCCGGCCGAGGTCGAGGTCGCCAGCGAGTTCCGCTACCGCCACCCGGTCGTGAACGAACGCACCCTCGCCGTCGCCGTGAGCCAGTCGGGGGAGACGATCGACACCCTCGAAGCGCTCCGTGAGGCGAAACGGGGCGGGGCGCGCACCCTCGGCATCCTGAACGCGAAGGGTTCGTCGATCGCGCGCGAGGTCGACGACGTGCTGTACATCCATGCCGGCCCGGAGATCGGCGTGGCCAGCACCAAGGCGTACGTGGCGATGGTCGCCGCCTTCGCGCTGCTCGCCGTGCGGTTCGGGCGCGCCCGCGGGACGCTGAGCTCCGACGAGGGGCGCGCCTGGATCTCCGAGCTGCGGCGCACGCCGGGCCTGCTCGAGGAGGCGCTCGAGCGCCACGAGCACGTCCACCCGGTGGCCGAGGCGCTCGCCGAGGTCCGTTCGGTCCTCTACCTGGGCCGGGGCATCAACGTCGCCAGCGCCTACGAGGGGGCGCTCAAACTGAAGGAGATCAGCTACCTGCACGCCGAGGCGTACCCGACCGGCGAGATGAAGCACGGGCCGATCGCACTGATCGACGCCGATACGCCGGTCGTCGCCGTCGCCCCGAAGGGGGCGCTGCAGGCCAAGACGATCTCGAACCTGCAGGAGGTCCGCGCCCGCGACGGGCGCGTCTACGCCATCGTCAGCGACAATGACTCCGACACGGCGGCGCACGCCGACCTGACCCTGCGCGTGCCGGCCTGCCGCGAACTGCTCTCGCCGCTGGTGGTCGCCGTGCCGATGCAGCTCCTCGCCTACGAGGTGGGCCTGCGCCTGGGCCGCGACGTCGACCAGCCGCGCAACCTGGCGAAGAGCGTCACCGTCGAGTAGCGTGGCGACGCGGCCGAGCGGGGCGGTTCAGGGACCGCCCCGCGACGCCAGGAACCAGATCACCGCACCGAACGCGACCAGCCACATCACCCAGCGCCCGCCCCGACGGCGGGCCTTCGTGCCGACGCCGCGCAGCTCCTCGCGCGCGACCTGCGAGTCGCGCGCCCGCTCCGCCTTCTGCGCGCGCCGCAGCGCCTTGACGCTGTCGCCGATGCGGCCCTTCTTGCGGTAGGCGACGCCCAGGTTGTGGTGCGCGTTCGCGAAGCCGTCGTCCAGGTCGATCGCCGCCTGGTACAGCTCGATCGCACGGTCGACCTCGCCCGCCTCGAGCGCGACGTTGCCCAGGTTCACGATCGCGCGCGGGTGCCTCGGGTCCAGCGCGATCGCCGCGTCGAAGGCGGCGCGCGCCTCCTCCGGCCGTTGGTCCAGGACGTGCACCGTGCCGAGCTGCGTGAGCCGTTCCGCCTCGAGCGCGCCGGCCGGCCCGTCGTCGAGCCGGGCGCGCGCGTCGTCGATCTCGCGTCGGTCGAGCATCGCGCCCGATTCGGTGAGGCGTTCGGCGGTGCGGAGCGTCTCCTCCCAGTCGATCCAGTCGGGGCGGGCCTCGACCTCCTGCAGGCGCCGCAGCGAGCGGCTCCACAGCTTGCGGCGCATCTCGGCCTGCGCGTCGGCGAGCGAACGCAAGGCGGTCGCGTCGACGTCGGAGTCCGCTTCGGCACCCTCGCCGACCGCGAGGATGCGCATCCGTTCCGCTTGCTCGAAGCGGCCGACGGCGGCGAGCTCGCGCCACCGGAGCGGGTCGTTCGCCAGCTCGGCGAAGCGGTCGGCCGGCGCGTCGGGCGCGGGCGGTTCGTGCGCGGCCCCGGGGGGACCGGCGGCCGCGGGGTTCGGTTCGTGCGTCACGTGTCTCCTTCCAACGCCCGGCGGTAGACGCGTTCGTACGCTTCGGCCGAACGCTCCCACCCCGGGTCGGACGTCATGCCTTCGTGCCGCAGGGCGGCGGCGCTGCCGTCGTCGAGCGCCTGCATCGCCTGGGCCGTGGCGACCGCCAGCGCCTGCGGGGTGGCGTCGGTGAAGAGGAAGCCGGTGCGACCCGGTGCGATCGTGTCGACCAGCCCGCCGGTGGCGCGCCCGACCGGGATCGCGCCGTAGCGCATCGCGATCAGCTGCGTCAGGCCGCACGGTTCGAACCGGCTCGGGATCGCGAACGCCGAGGAGGCGGCGTAGATGCGACGCCCGAGCTTCTCGTCGTAGCCGATCCGCACGCCGATCCGGCCCGGCCGGTCGGCCGCGGCTCGGCGGGCGCGGTCCTCGAGCTCGGCGTCGCCGGCCCCGAGCAGCGCCAGCGACCACCCCTGCGCCAGCAGCTCCGGAACGGCGTCGAGCAGCAGGTCGATCCCCTTCTGCTCGGCCAGCCGCCCGATCGAGCCGAGGATCGGCCGGCCGGGTTCGAGGTGCAGCTCGCGCCGGATCGCCTCGGCCGCGGCCGCCTTGCCGGCGCCGGCGTCCTCCGGCCCGTACCGCTGGGGCAGGGCCGCGTCGGTCCGGGGGTCCCACGCCTCGGTGTCGATCCCGTTCAGGATCCCCTGCACCTTGGCGTTCAGGTGCCGGATCGTGCCGTCCAGGCCGTGGCCGTGCTCGACCGTGGCGATCTCGCGGGCGTAGGTGGGGCTGACGGTGGTGACCCGGTCGGCAAGGTCGAGGCCGGCCTGCAGCGCGTTCGCCGTGCCGAAGTGCTGCATGCCGGTCGCGCGGACGTCGCGCGGCAGGCGCAGCCAGTGGATCGTCGCCTCCAGGTCGGAGACGCCCTGGTGCTGCAGGTTGTGGATCGTCAGCACCGAGGGGAGGCCGGGCCAGCCGTCCGGCAGATGCCAGCCGTGCTTCAGCACTAGCGGCAGGTAGGCGGCGTGCCAATCGTGCACGTGCACCAGGTCGGGGCGGAAGCCGACGCGGTCGCCCACGGCCGGCACGGCCCGCACGAAGCGGGCGAAGCGGCGCACGTCGTCGTCGTAGCCGTACGGGCGGTCCCGACGGTAGTCCGGATGCCCGACGAAGAGGAAGCGCACCCCGTCGGCCTCGAGCGCTCCGACGCCCACCCCCTCGAACCCCCCGTCGAACGGGACCGGCACGTCGCCGATCCAGAGCGGAGCCGCGTCGCCGCGCAGCGCCGCGTACCACGGGCTGACGACGACGACCTCGTGCCCTCGGGCGGCGAGCACGCGCGGCAGGGCGCCCACCACGTCGGCCAGCCCGCCCGTCTTGCTGAAGGGGACCACCTCGGAGGCGGCGAACAGCAGGCGCATCGCGCGCAGTGTACACGCCCGCGCGTGCCGTCGCTTACCGTTCTCATCGCCTTCCGGCGCTAACCTTCGTCCATGCCGAATCTCGCGCGCCCGTGTCCCGCCCGCCCCGCCCGTCCGGAGCTCCGATGAACCGCCGGATCGTCGTCCTGGCCCTGGCCCTGGTCGCCGCCGGCACCCTCGCCTGGGCGCAGTTCGGTCGCGACTTCGGCGACGAGCTGCTCAACGATCCGACCGGACAGGCGCTGGTCCAGACGTACGGCGCGCTCAAGTCGAACTACCTCACCGACGTCGACGACGAGACGCTCCTGCGCGGCGCGATCGACGGAATGCTGGCCGCGCTCGACGACCCGTACAGCTACTACCTCGAACCGCGCGACGCCGCCCGACAGGCGCAGGACCGCACCGGCTCGTTCGAAGGGATCGGCGCGGTGCTCACGCCGCTCGACCGGCAGACCGGCCGGGGGGTCGAGGTGCTGCAGGTCTACCGCGACGGACCGGCCTGGGAGGCCGGCGTCCGCCGCGGCGACGTCTTCCTCGAGGTCGACGGGCTCGACGTACGCGAGAGCACCACCACCGACGTGGTCGAGGTCGTCCGCGGTCCGGGCGGCACCGACGTGCAGCTGCTCATGCGCCGGCCCGGCGAGCCGGACCCGGTCGAGTTCGTGATCACGCGCGGCACGATCGAGATCATCGACGTCGCCAGCGCCCTGCTCGACGACGACGTCGGCTACGTCTCGATCCGGCAGTTCGGCAGCCAGCGGGTGCACGATCAGCTGGTCGAGGAGCTCCGCGAGCTCGCCGAGGCGGGCGCCACCTCGCTGGTGCTCGACCTGCGCGACAACCCGGGCGGCCTGCTCAACCAGGGGATCCTCGTCGCCGACGAGTTCCTCGAGGGCGGCGACATCGTGTTCCAGCGGGCGCGGGGCGTCACCCAGCGGATCGCTTCGGCCGACCCGCACGTGAACGACGTCCCGATGGTGGTCCTCGTCAACCGGCACAGCGCTTCGGCCAGCGAGATCGTGGCCGGCGCGCTGCAGGAGAACGACCGCGCCCTGGTGGTCGGCGAACGGACCTTCGGCAAGGGCGTCGCGCAGAGCGTGCTGTCGCTCGCCGACGGCGGCCAGCTCGCCTTCACCACCTTCGAGTGGCTCACCCCGGCGCGCGAAGCGATCGGACAGCGCGGCATCCTGCCGGACGTCGAGGTCGTCGACGCGCTCCGCCCCAGCACGATCCGGATCGAGGGGAGCGGCGCCGACGCCGGCCAATCGATCGAGATCATCGTCGGCGGCGAGTCGATCGGCGAGACGACCGCCGACGACCGCGGCGAGTTCGAGTTCTTCGCCGCCGGCCCCCGGCCCGAGATCAGCGCGGTGCCGGGCGAGGCGCTCGTGAACGTCGGCGACGATCCGGCCCTGCAGGCCGCCATCGAGGCGCTCCTGAACGGCTCGGCCGCCGGACGGGCCGCGGACTGAGTCCGGAGGCGCCCAGAACCGACCGGGCGCCGGCCCTGCGCGCGCCGTGATCGAGGTCCGCAAGCTGGTGAAACGGTTCGGGCGCCAGGCCGCCGTGGGCGGGGAGGACGGCGCCGGCGTCGACCTGGACGCCCGCTCCGGCCAGGTGACGGCGCTGCTCGGCCCGAACGGGGCCGGCAAGTCGACCACGATCAAGGTGATCACCGGCCTGATCCGGGCGACGTCCGGCAGCGCCCGCGTGGGCGGGGTCGACGTGGCGCGCGATCCGGTGCGGGCCAAGGCGGCGCTCGGCTACGTGCCCGACCGGCCGTACCTCTATCCGAAGTTGACCGGCCGCGAACTGCTCCGCTTCCTCGGCCGCCTGCGCGGCGTGCGCGAGGCGGAACGCAAGGCGGAGGCGTGGCTCGCGCGCTTCGACCTCAAGCAGGTACAGAACGAACGGATCGAGACGTACAGCCACGGCATGCGGCAGAAGCTGACCTTCTGCGCCGCGTTGCTGCACGATCCGCCGGCGCTCGTGATCGACGAGCCGATGGTCGGCCTGGATCCGCGCGCCGCGATCCTGGTGCGCACCCTGATGCGGGAGGCGGCCGAGGACGGCCGCACCGTGCTGCTGACCACCCACCAGATCGACGTGGCCGAAGCGACCGCCGACCGCGTGGTGCTGATGCACCGCGGCCGGGTCGCCGCCGACGGCACCCTGGCGGAGCTGCGCGCCCGGGTCGACGATCCCGGCGCCCGGCTCGAAGCGATCTTCATGCGCCTCACGGAGGACGCCGCCGCGTGACGCTGCTACGGATGCGCGCCGCGGCGTTCGCGAACGCGTTGCGGCACCGGCCCGGCCGGCACGGCGTCGCCGCGTTCCTGACCCTCCTCGCCGCCTGGGGGATCCTCGAGGCGACGCGGCGCGGGGTCCGCTTCGTCGACGGCTACCCCGCGATCGGCACGATCGCCGACGCGGTGCTGCAACGGAGCCTCGAGGGCCTGTTCCTGATCCTGATGGCCGGCGTCGCCTTCAGCGTCCTCACCGGCGCGATCGCCACCCTCTACGCCAGCCGCGACCTGCCGCTCCTGCTCTCGCTGCCGGTCGCTCCGGAGCGGGTGTTCGCCCACAAGACCGGCGAGCTGTTCGTCACCGCCGCCGCCGTCCCGGCGCTGCTCACGGCGCCGGCGCTGATCGGACTCGGTCTGGAACGGGGCGCGCCGGCGCTCTACTGGCCGGCCGCCGGCCTGGCGTTGATCACGCTCTACGCCCTTCCGGTCGCGCTCGGCGCGCTGATCGCGCTGCTGCTGATGCGGGTCGCGCCGGCCGGCCGGGTCCACGAGCTCGCCACCTTCGCGAACGTGGCGCTGGCGGCCGGGCTGGTGGTCGGCCTCCGCGCCCTGCGCCCCGAGCAGCTGGCCGACCTCACGCCGGAACAGTTCGAGGCGTTCCTCGTCGGCTTCGCCGCGCTGGACGTCGGCTGGCTGCCGACCGGCTGGGCCTCCGCCGCCACCTGGGCGGCGCTCGACGGACGCCTCTCGCCCGGACTGGCGCTGCTGGCCGGAACGGCGCTCGGCACGCTGTTCGGCGTGTCGCGCCTGGCGTCGTGGGCCTACCGCGTCGGCTGGATCCGGGCGCTCGACACCTCGCCGCCACGGCGCGACCCGGCCACCCGCCCGGCGGCGTTCTGGGAACGCCCGCTTGCGCGGCTCGGCACGGTGGGCGCGATCTGGATCAAGGACCTGCGGCTGCTGCTGCGCGACCCGGCGCAGGGATCGCAGCTGCTGGTGCTCGCGGCGCTGGCGGCGGTGTACCTGGTCAGCACCGGCAGCCTGGCGCTCGACGCGCAACGGTTCCGCGACGCGGTGGGCACCCTCAACCTCGCGTTCCTCGGCTTCCTGCTGGTCGGGGTCGGCGTGCGGATCTCGTTCCCGCTGGTGTCGCTGGAGGGGGAGGGCTGGTGGCTGCTGCGGACCGGTCCGATCGGGGTGCGCCGGCTGCTGCTCGCCAAGGCCCTGTCGGCGGCCATGATCCTGCTCGCGCTGGGCCTCGCGATCGGGGTGGGGGCGGCGTGGGCGCTCGATCTGTCGCCCGCCCTGGCGGCCGCCTCGCCGTGGGCGGGCGTGGCGGCGGCGACGGTCGCGACCGGGCTCGGGGTCGGCCTGGGCGCGGCCTGGCCCCGTTTCGACGCGTCGAACCCGAACGAGATCCCGCTCTCGCCCGGGGGCCTCGCGTACATGGGCGCGGGCCTGGTGTGGGCGCTCGGTCAGACGGCGCTGCTGGCGTGGCCGGCGTGGCAGGTGCTGCGCGTGGGCGGGGCGCAGGTCTCGCCGCCGAGCGCGGCGGAGGTGTACGGGTCGCCGGGCGGCCTGATCGCCGTGGCCCTGACGATCGTCTGGACGGCGGCGTTCACGGTCGTGCCGCTCGCGTTCGGCGCCTGGCGGCTGGCGCGCTACGAACCGGGCGACTGAGCCGGAACTTCAGCGCCCGGCCGTCACCAGCGGATCGTGACGCCGAAGCGGGCGTCGCCCTCGTCGGTCGAGAGGGACGCGCCCCCCTCGATCGCGAAGACGGGGGTGATCTGGTAGCGCACGCCGGCCGCGACCTGCGGGACCGGCTGCAGGTCGGTCGCCGCCCGGAAGCCGACCCGGGTCGACAGGTCGAGCGCCACCGGACCTAGCTCGTAGGTGAGCTGGAAGGTGTTGCTGAGCGCCTCGGAGGCGTCGGCGTAGCGTCCCAGCTCGAAGGTGGCGAAGAGGCCCTCGTCGAGGTAGCCGCCCAACCGGAGCGACACGCCGAACGGGTCCTCGCCGCCGCTCGCGAGGACGCTGCTCAGGGTGGTGGTGCGGATCTGGACCAGGTCGAGGCCCAGCACGTCGGCGAGGGCGGTCTGGAGCTCGGCGAGCACGAGCAGGTCGACGGCGCTGTCGAGCGCGGTGCGGGCCACCCCGGTCGCCACGCCCCCCGCGCCGCCGAGCGCGTCGGAGAGGTCGAGGCGCCCGAGGGTCACGAGCGACAGCAGCTCGGTCTCGGTCAGCGAGCGGGCGCCGGCGGAGAGGCCGGACTCGACCGGCACGGTGACCACCGCGTCGCTGGTCAGGACCGGATCGACGTCGAGGCGGAACGGCGCGGGCTGTCCGGGGGTGGGGGTCACCTCGGCGTCGAAGGCGAGCCGCACCTCGAAGGTCGACCCGCCCGGCTGTTCGAAGCGGGTGCCGGGTAGGGCGCCGGAGAGGACGCTCGCCTTGTCGAAGCGAATCGCGGCATCGACCTCGATCTGGGGCCAGAGGCCGCGGGACGGTTCGAACCGCGCGACGCCGGTGCGCAGCTGGAAGTCCCGACCGGCGAAGCGGAAGACGCCGCGCACGGCGCTGGCCTGCCCGGCCACGCGCGGTGCGGCGGCGGTGCCGGTGAGGCGCAGGTCGGCGTCGAACTCGGCCGAACCGAAGTTCTCCGAGAAGGTCAGGCGCCGGCCGGAGACGATCAGGTTCGCGAAGGCGAACCGTTCGAGCGCCGGGTTCGGTCCGGACCGCGGCGCGTCCGGCGCGCGCGGGGCGGCAGGGGTTCGGCCGCCGAGCGCGAAGCGGCCGTCGCGGGCGGCGATCCGGCCGCCCATCGCGAAGGCGTCGTCGAAGCGGACGGTCAGGTCGACGTCGGCGGTGGCGCGCTCCAGGAAGTACTCCGGCAGGCTCAGGGCCAGGCCGCTGCCGCGCGCCCGCAGGTCGAGCGGCCAGAGGGTGCCCTCGACCGACAGGGGCGCGCCCAACCGCGCGTCGGCCGAGAGGCGGGGCCGTCCCTCCGCGTCGGCGTCGATCAGGCCGCGCACCTCGGTCAGCTCGCCGACCATCGGGACCGCCAGGTCCCCTTCCAGACCGACCTCGGCGTCCTCGAGCCGCCACGGGTCCAGCCGCAGCGACCCGTCCCCCTGGACCACCAGGCGGCCGCCGACCGGCTCCAGGCCGGTGAGGACGGCGCGGACCGCGAGGTCGGTGTCGATCAGCGTCGCTTCCGTCTCGGAGAGCCGGTAGCTGGCGCCGGCGAGCGTCAGGTCGAGCCCGTCGGTCCGCGCTTCGATCCGTGGGGCGGCGAGGGTGCCCTCCGCTTCGATCCGAAGGTCGCCCTGCGCGCCGGCGCCCAGGTCGGCCAGCACCGGCACCAGCCCCAGCAGGGGAGTGGCGTCGGCATCGTCCGCCTCGAGCACGAACGAGAGGCGTTCCTGCGTGACCGCGCCCTGCGCCCTCCAGGTGCCGTCCCCGTCGAAGAGGGCGTCGACCTCGACGCCGTTCGCGTCCAGGCGGAGGGTGGCGCGGCCGGTCGTGACCACGCCCTGCCGCTCCAACCGGACCCGTTCGGTGGCGACGTCCAGCCGGCCGGCGCTCGGCTCGTCGAACGGCAGGGCCACGCGCGCCACGCCGGTCGTCTCGGTGTCGACGTCGATCGGTCCGGCCCACGCCTCGACCGCCGCGTGGAGCGGGAACCGTTCGAGGGTCCAGAGCGCTTCGACGCCGTCCAGGTCGACGCGGCCCTGGAACGGACTGCGGCCCCAGCTCCCGCCGAACGCGATCCCGCGGGTCCACGCCGCGGGCGTCCCCTCCTCGCCCGCGGCCGCCGTCAGGGTGGCGAGGTCGCCCGACGCTTCGAGCCGGAACGGCAGCGTCCGCTCGCCGAGCGTCAGGTCGGGGGCCGAGAGCTGCGCCACCGCCCGCGTGCCGCGGATCTCGGCGATCGCCCCGACGGTGCCGGACAGGTACGGCAGCGCCTCGGCGACGCCGGGCAGGCCGGCGAGGTCGAGCTCGCCGACGCGCAGCGACAGCTCGGTCGGGCCGGGCTCGCGCTCGTCGCCGTTCGCGAGGGTCGGGCGCCAGTCGCCCGGTAGGAACGGCGTCAGGTCGGCCCGGCCGGCGGCGGTGATCCGTGCCGGACCGCGTACCGAGGCGTCGAGGACCGCCTCGGCGCCGCGCAGGCGCACGGTCCCGTCGACGGTCGCGGCGACCGGTCCGCCGGCGTCGATGCGGAGCCCGAGGATCCTCAGGTCGCCGTGCACGCCCTCCCCGGGCGCCAGGTCGAGGTCGGCCTCGAAGGTCGGCGCGTGCCAACGGAAGCGGAGGTCGCGCCCGCCGTCGCGCGCCTCCAGGCTCCCGGAGACGGCGGGCACGGCGCCGGCGGCGGAGGCGAGGGCGACGGTCAGGTCGCCGGCGTCGCCGCGCGCCTGGAGGTCGAGCGGCCCGCCGCCGAGCAGGTCGGCGAACAGCGACGCGAGCGCCGCGTCGAGCGGGTCGGCGGGTGCTCCGGTGGCGGCGAGGTCGGCGTCCGGATCGGGGCCGACGGTCGGGAGCGCCGGCGCCGCCCGGCCGGTCAGGTCGAACGTCCCGTCGCGGACCGTGCCGTTCAACCGCAGGTCGCCCGCCGGGTGGCGCAGGCGCAGGTCGTGGAGGTCCGCGTCGAGGGCCGGCCGCCAAACGATCGTGCCGGAGAGGGCGCCCGCCCCTTCGAAGCGCGCCCCGTCGCGCAGCAGGCGCGCGACGGCGGGGATCGGCGCCTCGCTCGGGAGGACGGTAGCGAGGCTCGGGTCGCCCGGGGCGGGCGGCGCGATCCGCAGGCGCGGGGCGGCGGTCGCCTCGTCGCCGTCGAGGCGGATCCGGACGCCCGCCAGCTCGAGCTCGGTCGCGCCGCTCAGTCGCCACGGATCCGGTCCGTCCCAGGCGGGAGCGGTCAGGCGGGCCGGGGGCGCTTCGGCTTCGGCCGCTCCGGCGGCGCGCAGTTCGAGGTCGAGGGCCGGCCACACCTCGCCGCGCGCCTCGAGCGGCGCCGAAGCGCTCGGCGGTCGGGCGGCGAGGTCGACCCGGAGCCGGGGCGCGCCGTCGCTCGGGTCCACGGTCAACGTGCCGGAGGCGGGCACCGGTCCCTCCTCGAGCGTCGCGGTCAGCGCGAGGTGCGGCAGGGGCCCGTCGCCGCTCGCCTCCCCGCCGGCGGAGAGGCGTCCCGCCGGGCTCGGCAGGTCCCGGAGGCGCAACGGACCGCTCCAACCGTCCGCGTCGCGTCGCAGGACGGCGTGGAGCGACCCGCCGGCCACCTCGCCGCCCAGATCGATCGTGGCGGCGCCGTCGCTCAGGTCCAGGTCGACCGCCCAGGCGTCCGTCGCGCCCGGTCCGACGCCGGTCACCGACCCGCGCGCCGACGCCGCGTCGCCCCGCAGGTCGGCGGAGATCCGCAGGTCGCCGGGAAGGTCGAGGCGGTCGGCGCGCACGGTCCAGTCGAAGCCGGCCAGCCGCAGGTCGGCGGCGACGGTCGCGGTCCGGCCGTCGTCGCCGGCGGCGTCCGGCG
>SLSQ01000182.1 GCA_007130355.1 Trueperaceae bacterium | reverse complement strand
GCCCTCCGGTCGCGACGGGCCTCGTCGTCCTCGCGGGCGCCGCGCCAGCGGTCGTGGGCGTCGAGCTCGCGCACGAGCTCCGGGATCCCCTCGCCCCGGTCGGCGCGCAGCGTCACGAGCGGGGGGTTCCAGGCGCCCTCCGGCCGCGCCGCCCACCCGCGCGCCCGGAGCAGTTCGGTCCGCAGCCGCTCGGCCCCCGACTGGTCGGACTTGTTCAGCGCGTACAGGTCGGCGACGTCGAGGACGCCGGCCTTGATCATCTGCACGCCGTCGCCGGCTCCGGGGGCGAGCACGAGCACCGTCGCGTCGGCCGCGGTCGCCACGTCGATCTCGCTCTGTCCGACCCCGACCGTCTCGAGCACGATCCGCTCGTAGCCGGCCGCCTCGAGCAGCGCCGCGGTGCGCAGCGCGGCGGCGGCCAGGCCGCCGAGCTGGCCGCGCGTGGCCATCGAGCGGACGAACACGCCGGGGTCGGCGTACCAGCGCGTCATCCGTACCCGGTCCCCGAGGATCGCCCCGCCCCCGTGCGGACTCGAAGGATCGACGGCGACCACGGCCACCCGCAGGCCCGCCTCCCGGTACGCGCCGATCAGACGGTCGACCAGCGTGCTCTTGCCGCTCCCGGGCGGCCCGGTCACCCCGGTCCAGCGCGCGAGCGGCTGGGGAACGTCCTCCGCTCTCAGGCGTGCGAGCACCTCGGCGCCACGCCGGTCGTCCGCCTCGATCCAACTGATCGCCCGCGCGAGCGGCCGCCGGTCGCCGCGCGCGATCCCGTCGGCGACGACCGTCACCCCGTCGGTCGGTCCGGCCGGACTCACCGTCCCGCGGCGGCGAACCGGTCGGCCAGCCGGGCCGCCGCCTCGGTGACCGCCCAGCCGGGATCGGTACGCCCGGTCTTGACCGACCGTTCCGCTTCGAGCAGCAGTTCGTACGCCTGGCGCAGGCGCCGTTCGTCGAGCGGCCGCGCGATCCGGACCGCCTTCTCGGCCGCGAACGGCGCGGCCCCGAGCGCCTTCGCCGCGACCGCCTTCGACGGTTCGCGCCCCTCCCGCTCCCGCAGCGCGACCGCGTCGGCGACGAGCGCGAACTGCCACGCCAGCGCCGCGAGCACACGGGGTGCCGGCTCCCCCGCCTCGAGCACCTGCCGTGCGGTGCGGACCGCGCCGGCGGCGTCGCCCGAGGCGATCGCCTCGATCATGTCGAAGGCGTCGCGCGCGGCGGGCCGCGCCGCCAGGCTCCGCACGCGCTCCCCGGTGAGTTCCTCGTCGAGAACGGTGAGCTTCACGATCTCCGACGCGATGGCCGGAAGATCCTCGCCGAACAGGTCGGCGAGGACGGTCGGCACGTCGGGTCGGTGCCGGACGCCGGCGTCGCGCAGCTCGGCGGCGATCCAGCGCGGCAGGGCGCCGAAGCGGGGCGTCGGCAGGTGGCGGTGCTCGCCGAGCTCCTTCCACCGCTTCTGGCGCGCCGGCGTCGCCTTGGCGTCGACGACGACGACGCTGGCCTCGTCGGAGGCGGCGGCCAGGCGCTTCATCGCATCGTTCCGCGGCGCGACCCCGGCCGAGCCGGTGAACGCCGCGTCGAAGTCGAAGAACACGGTCGCGGTACCGAACAGTCCGCCCTGGCCGATGGCCCGTTCGAGGTCGGCCGGATCCGCCTCCTCGCCCAGCTCGACGGTCGGACCGTCGGCCGACCGCAGCGCCGCGCGGGCGACACGGAGGGCGAGGAACCGGTCGCCGCTGAAGGCGCGGATCATGCGGGTGCGGCCGGGGCGGCACCGGCGCACGCCGCGTCGAGCGCGGCCCGCATCGCTTCGGCGCTCGCCGGCCGGTCGCACGGGTCGATCGCGAGGCCGGAGTGGACCCACGACTCGAGCGGACGCGCCGACGCCGGGAGCGGCTCGAGGCACGGCTCGAGATCGCCCAGCAGCACGCGCAGCACGTCCCTGCCGTACGGGGGCCGCCCGGCGAGGGCGTGGTAGCAGGAGGCGGCCACGCCGTACAGGTCGCTGCGAGGATCGTCGCGTCGGCCCGCGAACTGCTCGGGCGCCATGTAGTTCGGCGTGCCGAGCGCCTGACGGCTGGCGGTGATCGAGGCGAGCGCCACGTCCTTGGCGAAGCCGAAGTCGAGGAGTACCGCCCGGTCGCCCCGGATGCGGACGTTGCCCGGCTTCACGTCGTGGTGCACGATCCCGAGCCGATGCGCGCAGTCGAGGGCCGCGAGCAGGTCGCGCGCGATGCGCGCCACGCGGGCTACCGGCAGCGGCCCGCGCTCGAGCGCGGCGTCGAGATCGACGCCGGGGAGGTACGGGTAGATCAGCGCGCCGTCGCGCGCCTCGAGGAGCGGAACGATCCCCTCGTGGTCGAGCTTGCGGACCATGTCCGCCTCGCGGGCGAGGCGACGTTCGAGTTCGGGATGGAATCCGCGGAGGCGTTTCACCACGACCAGGCGACGCCCGCGACGCGCGAGTTCGACCCGGATCGGACCGTTCTCGGCGAGCACCCGGACGGTGTCGAGCATGTCGGGACGCTACCACGCGGGCGTGCGACGAATCGTGCCGTCCTGGTCGGTCCGGGCCACGCTCGCTCCGGCCCGGTCCACGCGTCCGAGCACCGCCGGAGCCGGGTGTCCGTAGCGGTTGCCCCGTCCCACCGAGATCAGCACCTCCTCCGGACCGACGGCTCGGAGGAGGCGTGCGGAGGTTCCGTCGGCCGATCCGTGATGCGGGGCGAGCAGGAGCGGTGCGGGCGGGACCGCCAGCTCCTCCTCGACCGAGATCGACAGGTCGCCGAGCAGGTGGATCCAGGGGCGTCCGCGCCAGTCGACTCGAAGCGCGACCGAGTCGTCGTTGCGGTCGCCCGAGGGGCGGTGGGTCGGGTGGAGGACGTGGAGGGTGGCCTCGCCGAGGGGCACGCGCTGCCCGCGACGGAGCGGAACGAGCGTCGTACCGGTCGCGGCGGCGGTGGCGGCGACGCGCTCCCAGATCGCCACGCCGGGCGCGGGGTGCCCGTACCCGAGCGCCGCCACCGGCAGCGCCCGCAGCACCGCGGGGACCCCTCCGGCGTGGTCCAGATCGGCATGCGTCACCACCGCCAGATCGAGAGCGCGGACCCCGAGCGCGCGCAGGGCCGGCACGACCACGCGCGCACCGACGTCGAAGTCGGAGAACGGAGCGCCCCCCGCGTCGACGAGCACCGTGCGACGGCCGGGCAGCCGCAGCACGATCGCATCGCCCTGGCCGACGTCGAGCACCACGACCTCCGCAGGCGGCGCCGGCGACGGGGCCGCCACCGAAGCCACGATCGCCACCGTCGAGATCGCGAACGCCCGCCACGGCGCCAGGAGCCCGCGGATCGTCCAGGCCCAGGGCACGGTGCCGAGCGTCCACAGCGCCACCCCGAGCGGCGCGATCGCGCCCCAGGTGACGGTCGGGAGGCGCGCTCCCGCCTCGGCGACGACGAGCAGAGCCGACGCGAGCGGCCGCAGGAGGCCGGAGGCCACCTCGCCCGCCACCGGCCAGACGGCCCCGAGGAAGCCGGCGACCAGCCCGCCGGGCACGAGCACGGTGGCCAGCGGCAGGGCGGCGAGGTTCACGATCGGACCGAACGGCGGAGCCTCCCCGAACGCGCTCAGCACGAACGGCAGCCCCGCCACGACGGCGCCGGCGGAGACGGCGACCCCGCCGGCGAGCACGGGGAGCGGGTGCCACGCCGGTCGACCCCGCGCGCAGCGCACGGCGAG
>SLSQ01000154.1 GCA_007130355.1 Trueperaceae bacterium | reverse complement strand
TGGCCGGCGCCGGCCGGCGGCGCGGCCGCACCCGCCCGCGGACCGGGCGACGCCGCGGCCGATGCGGCCGGTTCCGGAACGCCGACGGCGTTCCGGGGCGGCGAGAAGGTGCGCCACCCGAAGTTCGGTGCCGGCACGGTCGTCGCGGTCGCGGGGCAGGGCCCGAAGGCGCAGCTGACGGTGATGTTCGACCGCGTCGGGATGAAGAAGCTGCACGCGAAGTTCGCGAACCTGCAGGGCGCCTGAGGCCCTCGGGGGCGGCGCCCGGCCTGTGGTAGGCTGGCCCGTCGGAACCGCCCGGATTCCGCAGCAGGACGCGCTCGCGTACGCTGCGCGCGACGCGGTCAGGAGGCCCCGAAGGTGAACGCGAAGGCGATCGTCGTGACGTCCGGCAAGGGGGGCGTCGGCAAGACCACCACCACCGCCAACGTCGGTGCGGCCCTCGCCAAGCAGGGCGAGAAGGTCGTGGTCATCGACACCGACGTCGGCCTGCGCAACCTGGACGTGGTGATGGGCCTCGAGGGTCGGGTCATCTACGACCTGATCGACTACTTCGAGGGCCGCTGCAAGCTGAAGCAAGCGGTCATCCGCGACAAGCGCGTCGACAAGCTGCACCTGATCGCCGCCAGCCAGACCAAGGACAAGAGCGCCCTCAGCGAGGAGCGGATGCGCGAGACGATCCGCCTGCTGCTCGAGGAGGAGGGCTTCGACCGCGTCCTGATCGACAGCCCGGCCGGCATCGAGTCCGGCTTCCAGACCGCCGCCAGCGCCGCGACCGGTGCCCTGGTGGTGGTGAACCCCGAGGTCTCGAGCGTCCGCGACGCCGACCGGATCATCGGCCTGCTCGAATCCCGCGAGATCGACGAGGTACGTCTCATCATCAACCGCATGCGGCCGGAGATGGTCCGGCGCGGCGACATGCTCGAGGTCGACGACGTCCTCGAGATCCTCGGCGTCAAGCTGATCGGCATCGTCCCCGAGGACGAACGGATCCTCGTCTCGACGAACGTCGGGTCCCCCGCCAGTCTGGACGACGCCAACAAGGCCGGAACCGAGTTCCGCAACATCGCGCGGCGCGTTCGGGGCGAGGACGTTCCGTACCCGTCGATGGAAGCGGAGACGTCCGGCTTCCTGCTCGGCTTCCGCCGCCTGTTCGGAGGACGCTGATGTTCGGACTGTTCGGCCGCAAGCGCAGCAAGGATCAGCTCAAGGAACGCCTCAAGCTGGTGCTCTCCTACGATCGTGCCAAGCTCTCCCCCGGCAAGATGGAGGACCTCAAGGCGGAGCTGCTCGACGTGATCGGCAAGTACTTCCCGGCCGAGGACTCCGAGTACGACGTGAAGCTCGAGCAGCAGGGCGATCGCATGGTCCTGATCGCCAACCTGCCCGTGAAGGGCTGACCCGGTGGCCCGGCCGGTCGCGCGGCTCCTGATCGCCGATCCCGACCGCCTGCAGCTCCAGCTCCTGGACATGCTGCTGGCGTCGGGGTCGTACGACCTGACGATGGTCGAATCCGGCCGCGAAGCGCTCGAGCACCTCAAGGAGCACACCCCCGACCTGGCGATCCTGGCGCTCGACCTGCCCGACGTCGAGGGCGACGTCATCTGCGGCAAGATCCGGCGCGTCACGCGCCTCGCGCGCACCCCCGTGATCCTGGTCTCGCCCCAGTCCGGTCGGCTGGGCCTTTCCGACGGCGTGCGCTCCCGCGCGCGACGGGCCGGCGCCGACCTGGTGCTGCCCCGGCCACTGGGCGACAAGAACCTCGCGGAGCGGGTCGGCGCGCTGCTCGACGCCCGGGACGCGACCCCCACCCGCGAGGGCCACACCACCCGCATCCTCGACGACGCGCTGAGCGAGCTGGCGCCCGGCGGCGGCCCGGCCAGCGACGACGCCCCCGCCCACGCGACGCGTCCGCACGCCGGGGGTCCGAGCATCGACGGTCCGAGCGTGGACGGACCGAGCGTGGACCGTCCGAGCGTGGACGCGCCGATCGACGCCCCTCCGGACGAGGCGCCGCTCGAGGTCGGCCCGTCCGACGCGCGGCACGAGCCGGTGGTGCCGGCCCCGGAACGGGGACACGACGCGCCGTACCGGGACGGCCACGACGACGCCGCATCCCACGACGCGGCGTCCGCGCCGGAGGAGGGCTACGCCGCCCTTCAGCGGGAGCTCGAGACCCTGAGGCTCGAGAACGCGCAGCTCCGGCGCAAGCTCGCCGCGAAATCCGACGAGCTCCAGGCCGGACCGAACGCCGAACTCCAGGAGCGGATCGTCGAGCTCGAGCGCCGCAACCGCGTGCTGAACGAGGAGCTCGAGAAGCGGGGCGGGAAGGGCGACGGCAGGGGCGGCGGCTGGTTCGGCCGGCGCGGCTAGCGACGGCGCGACGGACGGCGCCTCGAGCGACGCCGTTGCGACCGTCCCGGGAGCGCTTCGCTCCGGTAGGGGCCACGACGCCGACGGCGAGCGCCGCCGGCGTCGCCGTGCAGGACGTCCGGTCCGAGCGTTCCGTTCCGGCCGTCGTGGGTCCGGCCGTCGTGGGTCCGGTGGGTCCGGTGGGTCCGGTCAGTCCGAGCCGGCGGTCGCGGCGCGCACCGCCGTGTCGTGCTCCGAGCGGGCCCGTGCGACCACCCGCGCGCCGGCCCCGGGCGTCACCGCCGGCGCGGTGCGCCGTGCCAGGCGGGCACGTCGTTCCGCGGGGCGATCCGACCGTTCGGGGATCGCGGGCAGCGCCGGCTCGCCATGGTGCAGGTACCGCGTCGACCAGGAACGGATCGCGCCGAACACCTCTTCGAGCGCCGCGCCGGCGTCGGTGAGCGCGTAGGCGCTGCGGCCGCCGCCCTCATCGTGCACGCGCGTCACCAGGCCGGCCTCTTCGAGCCGCGCGAGCCGCTGCGTGAGCGTGGTGGGGTTGCAGCCTCCGACCTCGCGTCCGAGCTCGTTGAAGCCGCGCGGTCCGTCCAGCAGGGCGTGCACGATGTGCAGGACCCACTTCTCCTGGAGCACCGCGATGGCACGCGACACGGGGCAGGCGAGATCGTTCGGACCGCAGCTCGGGGGCATCGACGCGAGGCTACCACCGCCTCCTGGACGCGCCCGATGCACGCCCTACACGGGCGAACGTCCCGTCCGAAGGCGCGGTGCCGGTGGTATCCTCGCGACACTCGAAGAGGGAGCTTCTCGCCCGCCGGATCGACCGGCACCGAAGGGGGCGCCATGAACATCTACAAGATGATCGGCCGCAACATCGACGTCACGGACGCGATGAGGACGTACGCCGAGGACAAGCTCGAAAAGCTGAACCGCTTCTCCGGCGAGATCGTCGACGCCAAGGTCGTCATGTCGTTCAACGACCGGGTCGGCGGCGCGCCCGCCAAGGTCGAGGTGCAGGTCAACATCCCGAACGGGATCGTCCGCGCCGAGGAGCGTGCCGCCGATCACTACGCCGCGATCGATCTGGTCGTCGACAAGCTCGAGCGTCAGCTCAAGAAGGTCAAGGGACGCGTCGAGGCGAAGCGGACCGAGGCCAAGCCGCAGCCGGAACCGGCCACCGACGTCGAGGACGCGCCGCGCCTGGTCCGCACCAAGCGGCACGTGCTGCGCCCGATGGCGCCGGAGGACGCGGCGATGGAGATGGACGCCCTCGGTCACGACTTCTACGTCTTCCGCAGCATCGACACCGAAGAGGTCGCCGTGATCTACCTGCGCGAGGACGGGAACTACGGCCTGATCGAACCGGCCTGATCG
>SLSQ01000156.1 GCA_007130355.1 Trueperaceae bacterium | reverse complement strand
TCCTCGGCGCGCCCCTCGACGGCCCGGAGCGCCTCGCGCCAGGCGGACTCCTTGGCGAGCACCGCCCGCCCCTGCTTGCGCAGGTCGCCCGCGGCGGCCCCGTCGAGCTCCTGGACCTCCTCCTGGTCGCCGTACGCGTCGAGCAGCCGCAGCAACGCCCCGTTCCAATCGCGCCACGCCTCGAGGCGGCCGACGTCCTCGTCGAGCGCTTCGGCCGCGGCGGCGATCTCCTGGTAGGCGGAGCGCCGGGCGGCGTGCGCGCGGCTGGCGGCCGCGAGCCCGTCGGCGTCGACCTCGCGCAGCGCCCCCTCCGCCCGGTCCCGCTCGCGCGTCGCCTTCTGGTAGCGCGTCTCGAGCGCGGTCAGGTCGAGGAGCAGCGCCTTACGCACGCCGTCGAGCGCCCGGGCGGCGCGCGATGCGCCCTCGACCCCGTCGCCGAGGTCGCCGCGCCGTGCTTCGGCCCACGGCCCGAAGTCGCGGACCCCCTCCGCCCGGAGGTGCGGCACCAGTTCCTCGGCCCGGGCGGCGGTGAAGGCGTCGACCGCTGCCCGCCAGGTCGAGGCGTCGTGCGCGGCGTCGTCCAGCCCGGCCTCGTCGACCTTCCGGAGCTGCGTGCGGGAGCGCGCGACCTGCTCGCGCCAGCGGGTCAGCTCGCCGCTTCCGGGGTAGAGCGCCTCGAGCGCCGCGAGGTCGTGCGCCACCGACTTGAGGCGGCCCCGGACGCGGGCGACGTCGGCCTGGAACTCGGCGCGCCGCTTGAGCCGACGGCGCGCCGCCCGCGCGGCCCGCCAGGTGCGTCCGATGCCGCGCACGAGGGCGGCGAGGACGGTCGTGACGATTCGGAACGGGCGCCAGGCGAGCATCGCCTCGACCCCGAGGGTCGCCACGATCACGGCGGGCACCGCGACCGCGGCGCCCAGCGGGCCGGCGAGTCCGGCCCGCGCGGCCTCGCCCCACGCTCCGCTGGCCGCCGGCCAGGCGACCACGAGCACGCCCCAGAGGCCGACCAGCGCGACCAGGTAGCCGAACGCCACGCGCGGCCAGCCGGGCGGACTGCGGCGGAGCAGGAACAGCCCGCCCAGCACGGCGAACGGCAGGGGGAGGCCGTAGGCGAGGATCCCCATCCGTCCGGTCGTCGCCTCCTGCACCGTGACCCCCAGCTGCCCGGTCGGGAGGGCCGGAACGATCAGCCCCGCGAACGCCAGGCCGGCCGCCAGGAGCACCAGCCCGATCGCTTCGAGATCGACCGTGGGACGCGTCCGGGAGCGGGATTTCGTGCGGTTCCGGGCCACGGCCAGAGTCTACCCCCGACGCGGTCGGGGCCGACGAGCGGCCCGCAGGGTCGTGCCGTCGTCGTACGATCCGTCCGATGGACACGGCGTCGCCCCCTCCCGCCCGCTGGATCCGTGCGAGCTTCGCGGTCGCGGTCGCGGCCTGCGGCGCCTCGCTGCTGCTCGCCCTCCTCGCCGGCGGGCCGACGGCGCGCCTGGGCTGGATCGCGGCCGCCGTGGCCTCGGCCGCGGTCTTCGCGCTGCTCCGCCGCATCGTCGCGGTCGAGGACCGCTCCGCCCGCTACCACGCACGGGGCGACATGCTCGCCCGCGCGGCGCTCCAGCTCGAACGGCTGCGCGAACCGGAGCCGGTCCTGGCGACGATGATCGATCTGCTCGCCGACGCCTTCCACGCCGACGTGGCCGCCGGCTTCCGGCCGACCGACGCCGGCACGTTGGCCGAGGTCCCGTCGAAGCGCGCCCCCGACGCGCCGCGTTACGAACCGGTCCTGCGGCACACCGCCATGCTGGAGGGCCCGGGGCTCGCGGCCGGGGCGCACGACTCCGACGCCGGCGGGACACGAGATCCGTCCGGATCGCGGCGCTCGGCGGCCGTCGACCCGGCGCTGCGGGCGTTGGCGCTGCGGGCCTGGGCCGAGGCCCGTACCGTCGTCTCGGAACCGGAGCAAGGCGCCCCGTCGGCGCACCGGCTGGCGGTGCCGGTCGTACGCGACGGGCGTCCGGTCGCGGTGCTCGCCCTCCGGCGGGCGCTCCGGTTCACGCGCGGCGACCGCGAATCGGTCGAGGTGCTCGCCCGCCTCGGCGCGGCCACGCAGCTCCGGACCGAAGCGCTCCAGGAGCTCGAGCGCCGTTCGCGCGACGCGCGGGCGTTGGCCACCACCGGCGAGCGCCTGCTGACCGCCTCCGACGAGGGGGTCGCGATCGACGCCGCGCTGCGGGCCGCCGCCGAGACGAGCGGAGCCGGGCAGGCGTCGCTCCTGCGTCTGCGCGGCGATCGCCTGCACCCGGTCGGACAGGTCGGCCCCGCGGCGTCCGGCGCCGACCCCGCCTGGCGGGGCGGGCTCGCGCTGGACCGCCCGGAGCTGGTGGCCGCCTGGCACGAGGGTCGCACCGTCACGCACGACGACCCGCCCGACGGCGCGGCCGGTTTCGAGACCCGCTTCGGCGCCGCGTCGGTCGTGCTCGTGCCGGTGCACGACGCGGCCGGCGCCCCGCTCGGCGTGCTCGTGGTCGCCGACGCCGCACGGGCGCGGCGCTGGTCGGACGCCGACCGCGCCTTCCTGGCGAGCCTGGCGACGATGCTGGGCGCGGCGCTCGAACGGCTCGCCCTCGCCCGCCGCCTCCACGAACTGCTGTCGGTCGTCCGCACCGTCGCCCAGGCCAACGAACCGCAGGAGGCGTACGAGCGCGCCGTCGACGCGGCGGTCCGCCTCCTCCCCAGCGCCGAGGCGGCGACGTTGCTGCTCCGCGACGGCGACCGGTTCCGCTACGTCGCCGCCCACGGCTACGACCTCGCGGAGCTGCGCGCGCTCGGCGCGTTCGGCTGGGAGGAGGAGCTGCTCTGGTACCGGCTCGGACGGGACGCCTTCGAACGGGGGGTGCCCCGGCGCCTGCGGGGAACGACGATCGGTCCTCACAGCGCGGCCGCCGTCCGCGACGGGTCCCAGGCCGAGGTGCTCCGGACCGCCGGCCGCGTCCCCGACCTGAAGGCGACGGTGTGCGTTCCGATCGTGGTCGGGCGCGAAGTGCTCGGCACCCTGAACGTCGACAACCTGAGCCGGAGCGACGCCTTCTCCGACGCCGAGCTCGAGCTCGGCGAAGCGTTCGGCCAGCAGTTCGGCGTGATCGTGCGGCAGGCCCAGACGCGCGAGGCGCTCGCCCGGGCGGCGGTGACCGACCCGGTCACCGGCCTCGGGAACCGCGAGGGCTTCAACCGCCGGCTGCGGACCGAGCTCGCCCGCGCGAGCCGCCGCGGACACGCCGTGCACCTGGTGATGATGGACCTCGACGGCTTCAAGCGGATCAACGACCGCCACGGCCACCACGTCGGCGACGAGGCGCTGCGCTCGGTCGCGGACGCGTTGCGGACCGAGCGCCGCGGCGAGGACGGACTGTTCCGCTGGGGCGGCGACGAGTTCGCGCTGCTCCTCTCCGAGCTGAGCGCCGAGGAGGCGGCCACCGCCGCCCGCCGCTACGCCGACCGGATCGCCGCCCTGACGATCGCCGGAGAACGGCTCGGCGCCTCGGTCGGGATCGCCGCTTGGCCCGACGACGCCCGCGACGAGGCGGAACTCCTGCGGATCGCCGACGACCTGATGTACCGAGGCAAGGAACGGGTCCGCCACCGGCCCGAAGGGGGCGTTCCGGACTGACGCGGCCGCCCGCGGACGCCGCCGCGCGGAGGCGCCGCTCCGGCCCGCACGGGCCCACGACCGCGCCGCCGCTCAGGGCGCG
>SLSQ01000269.1 GCA_007130355.1 Trueperaceae bacterium | reverse complement strand
CGAGTCCGCGAAGCCGAACCACGGCCCGAACCGGTGCGACTCCGGTACCGACGGTGACAGTCCGGATGAGAGAAGGAGGGACGCCGCGCGGCCGAACGCGCGGCGGACGGCATGACGCACCCACGCACGGCACCACCACCACCGGACGACGCGCACTGGATGCGCCGCGCGCTCGAGCTCGCCGAGCGCGGGCGTGGCACCGCGTCGCCGAACCCGCTGGTCGGCTGCGTGCTGGTCCGCGACGGCGTGGCGGTCGGCGAAGGGTTCCACCGGCGTGCCGGCGAGCCGCACGCCGAAGCCGAAGCGCTGCGCGCCGCCGGCGAGGCCGCGGCCGGTGCCACCGCCTACGTGACGCTCGAACCGTGCGACCACCACGGCCGCACGCCGCCGTGCAGCCGCGCGCTCGTCGCGGCGGGGGTGCGGCGGGTCGTCGTCGCCTTGCGCGACCCCGATCCGCGCGTGCGGGGACGCGGTCTGGCGCGCCTGCGCGACGCGGGGATCGACGTTCAGGAAGGCCTGCTCGCCGACGAAGCCGAGGTCCAGAACGAGGCGTTCCTCACCGCGCAGCGGCTCGGCCGACCGTTCGTCACGTACAAGACCGCGATGACCCTCGACGGCAAGATCGCGGCCGCGACCGGCCACGCCCGCTGGGTGAGCGACGCGCCGTCGCGCGAACGGGTGCACCGGATCCGCGACGAGGTCGACGCCGTCGCGGTCGGGGTCGGCACCGTCCTGCACGACGACCCCCGCCTCACCACCCGGGGCGGTGCCGGGCGCACGCCGGTGAAGATCGTGTTCGACCGACGGGCCCGCACCCCGATCGACGCGGCGCTGTTCGATCCGGACCCGACCGGCGCCGCCGCCCGGGTGCGGATCGTGATCGGTCCCGACGCGCCTCCCGAACGGCGCGCCGCCCTGCACCGAGCGGGCGCCGACCTCGTCGAGGTCGCTCCGGACCCGAGCGGACGCCCGTCGGTCGCCGAGGCGCTCGCCCGCCTGCACGAGGCCGAGCTCCGCAGCCTGCTCCTCGAGGGGGGCGGCACCCTCGCCTGGTCGTTCCTGGCCGCCCGGGCGATCGACCGGGCGATCTGGTTCGTGGCGCCCAAGCTGGTGGGCGGCGCCGGCCCCACGCCGCTCGGGGGCGAGGGCGTCGCCGCCATGGACCACGCCGTCCGCCTGAGCGACGTACGGGTCGACCGCTCGGGAAGCGACCTGGTCGTGACCGGGCGGCCCCGCTGGCCGGACCCCGCGCCCGAGGAGGAGACCTGATGTTCACCGGAATCGTCGAGGAGGTGGGGCGCGTGGCGCGCGCGGAACGTGCGCGCGGCGACCTGCGCCTGCGGATCGACGCGACGCGCGTGACCGACGATCTGGCCGTCGGCGACTCGGTCGCCGTCTCCGGCTGCTGCCTGACCGTCGTCGCCCACGACGCGGACGGCTTCGAGGTCGAGGCGACCGACGAGACCCTCCGCGCCACCGCCCCCCGCTGGCACGAGGGCGCGCGCGTGAACCTCGAACGCGCCGTGCGCGCCGACGGACGCTTCGGCGGGCACGTCGTCTCCGGCCACGTCGAAGGGGTCGGGACCGTCACGGAACGGACCGACGTCGAGGGAGCGGTGGTCGTGCGGATCGAGGCGCCGCCCGCCCTCGCCCCCTGGTTCGTGCCGAAGGGCAGCGTCACCGTCGACGGCGTCAGCCTGACGACGGTCGACGTGGGCGGCCCGTACGGGACCGACCCGGCGGCGTCCGCCGCGAGCTTCAGCCTCTGGCTGATCCCCCATACCCTCGAGGTCACCACCCTGGGCGATCTCGCCATCGGCGACCGCGTGAACCTGGAAGCCGACCTGCTGGCCCGCTACGCGGCCCGCGCCGCCGCGCTGGCGACGCCCGGAACGGAGCGCACCCGATGAGCGACCTCCCCCTCTCGACCGTCCCCGAACTCCTCGAGGAGCTTCGTCGTGGCCGCCCCGTGATCGTGGTCGACGATGCGGACCGCGAGAACGAGGGCGACCTGATCCTGCCGGCCGGCGCCGCGACCGAGTCGGCGCTCGCCTTCATGATCCGGCACACCGGCGGCGTGATCTGCCTGGCGCTCCCGAACCAGCTCGCCGACCGCCTCGACCTGCCGCCGATGGTGGCGCGGAACACCGCCCGCCGGCAGACGGCGTACACGGTGTCGATCGAGGCGACGGAAGGCATCGACACCGGGATCAGCGCCGCCGACCGGGCCCGCACCATCCGGACGGTGGTCCGCCCGGACGTCGGCCCGGACGACCTCGCCCGACCGGGCCACGTCTTCCCCCTGCGGGCTCGGGACGGCGGCGTGCTGCGCCGCGCGGGACACACCGAGGCGGCGGTCGACCTCTGCCGGCTCGCCGGACTGGAGCCGGTCGGCGCGATCAGCGAGCTGATGCACGACGACGGCACCATGATGCGCCTGCCCGCCCTGCGCGCCTTCGCCGCCGAGCACGGTCTGAAGCTCGGCACGATCGCCGACCTGATCGCCTGGCGCCTCGAGCACCAGGACGGCTTCGTGGCCCGGGTCGACGCGGCCTCCCTCCCCACGCCCTGGGCGGAGTTCCGCGTGGTCGCCTACCGCGACGCGCTCTCCGGCGCCGAGCACGTCGCCCTCGTGCTCGGGGAGGTGGACGACGGGGCCCCGGTCCTGGTGCGGATGCACAGCGAGTGCCTCACCGGGGACGCGCTGCACAGCCTGCGCTGCGACTGCGGCTTCCAGCGCGATGCGGCGCTCGCCGCCATCGCCGAGGAGGGTCGCGGCGTCTTCGTCTACCTGCGCCAGGAGGGGCGCGGCATCGGGCTCGTCAACAAGATCCGCGCCTACCGCCTTCAGGACGAAGGCGCCGACACGGTCGAGGCGAACCGCCGGCTCGGCTTCGCGCCCGACCTGCGCGAGTACGGCGTCGGAGCGCAGATCCTGAACGATCTGGGTGCGCGGCGTCTCCGCCTGCTCACGAACAATCCGCGCAAGGTGGCGGGACTCGAAGGGTTCGGGATCCGGATCGAGGAGCGCGTGCCGCTGCACGCCGGCGAGAACCCGCACAACGCCACGTACCTGCGCACCAAGGTCGACAAGATGGGGCACATCGCCGACTGACGGCGGCCCACGACGACCGGTGCCGACCGCGAGGTCGCGTCAGGCGCCGACCGGGCGCGCCAGGGTGGCCGCGTCGCCGAGCAGGTGCGCCGCCGCCCGTTCGCCCGCCTCGAACGCCGCCTGCAGCGACGCGCCGCGCACCGTCTCGCACGCCAGCACCAGGCCGGGCCGCCCGGTCCGTGCGCTCGGGAGGTCGGCGAACGTTCCGGGCGCGAGGAACGCCACCGCCCGCGGGATCCGCCGCAGGTCGGCCAGGTGCAGCCGCTGTACCGCCTCCTGTCCGTACCAACGGGCCAGCGTGCCCCGCACCGCGCGTTCCAACGGTCCGTCGGCCAGCCCGGCGCCGACCGCGTCGAGCACCGTGACGCTCAGCAGGGCGCGGCCGGGCGGGACCAGCGACGGATCGACGTTCGACAGCCAGCAGGCGTCCTGCACGGGACGTCCGTCGCCGAGGCGCAGGCGCGCCGAGCGGTCGATCCCGGCCGGCCCGACGAACGACAGGTAGGCCGCGCCCCGGGTCGGCGCCGGCGGAGGCGCGCCCGCCAGACGCCGCGCCTCGGCCGGATCGGTCGCGACCACGACCCCGCCCGCCCGGAGTTCGCGGCCGTCGCCGGTCCGGACCCGCAGGCGGG
>SLSQ01000341.1 GCA_007130355.1 Trueperaceae bacterium | reverse complement strand
CGCACGATGTTCCAGAGGTAGACGCCGAGCTGAACCGGGATCGGTTCGTCGAGCATCATCCGTTCGCGGAACGATTCGATCATCCCCGGCGTCGCCCGCGGACCGAGCATCACGCGGGCGGGGTCGCCGGGGATCAGGCGCAGGATCACGAAGAGGAGCGCCATGGCCAGCACCACCGTGAGGGCGGTGGTGACCAGGCGTCTCAGCGTGAAGACCAGCACGTCTCCGCCGTCACTCCCCGTTCAGGCTGCGCCAGAAGGGGTACTGCGTGTACATCGCCAGGAACACCGGCTCGATCTCGGCCGGGCGGTAGACGTAGACGCTGGCGCCGTTCGTGACCCAGATGGCGCTGGCGTCCTCGTCGATGATCTGCTGCATTCGGACGTAGGCGTCGGCGCGCTCGTCGGGGTCGGAGGTGCGTTCGGCCTGGGCCTTGAGGTCGTCGAACTCCTCGTTGCACCAGCCCCAGTAGTTCCACTGGCCGATCTGGCCGCAGGTGAACCACTCGAACCAGTAGCCGGGGTCCATGATCGCCGAGAAGCTGGCGTAGTGCAGCCCGGGGGCGTTCTCCTCGCTCACGGTGACGTACATGTCCTGGACGATGTCGATGTTCGCATCGATCCCGATTCGGGCCAGCTGCTGCTGCACGATCGCGGCCGACTGCTGGTGGTAGGTCACGCCGTCGGTGGTGATGGTGGTCGAGAAGCCGTCCTCGTAGCCGGCTTCGGCCAGCAGTTCGCGGGCGCGCTCGAGGTCGGGCTGGTATTCGGGCGCGTCCTCCCAGTAGCCGAGGATGTCGGGCGCGAGCATGGTGTTCGCCCGGTTCGGCACGCCGTTGTAGGCGCCCTCGAGGATCTCGTCGACGTCGACCGCCAGGCGGACCGCTTCACGGACGCGCACGTCATCGAACGGTGCGTGCCGCTGGTTGAACCCGACCCAGTGGTAGCGCAGGGTGTCGAGCACCTCGACGGCGACGTCCTCTTGGCCCTCGTAGCGGTCGATCGACTCGAGGCTGATCTCGGTCGCGTCGAGCTCGCGCATGTCGAACGAGAACTCGGCGATCTGCGCGTCGAGGATCGGAAGGACCTCGATGCGGGCGAAGTCGGGCGCGTCGCCGTAGTAGGCGTCGAACCGCTCGAGCAGGATGCGCTGGTTCGGCGTCCACTCGCTCCACTGGTACGGGCCGGAGCCGACCGGACGGGTGGCGATCGCATCGCCGCGGTCCTCGAACGCCGCCTGGCTCAGGATGCTGCCCGGCGTCCACGGGAGGGTGTTGGTGAGCAGCGGAGCGTACGCCTCCTCCATGTGGATGATCCCGCTGTAGCGGCCGGTGACCTCGACCTCGCGCAGCGTGCCCCAATCGGCGGCGTACGGCGAGTCGAGATCGGGGTCGAGGTACCGCTCGAACGAGAACTTGACGTCCTCGGCGGTCATCTCGCCGTAGCCGTGGTGGAACTCGATCCCCTCGCGCAGGGTGAAGTGGATCTCGGTGCCGTCCTCACGGATCTCGAACGACTCGGCGGCGTCGAGCTCGACCTCGGGGCTGCCCGGCTGGAAGCGGACCAACTTGCTGTAGATCGAACCGTCGAGGTTGAACTCCTCGTTGCCGGAGTAGAAGGCCGGGTCCATCGTCTCGATGTCGGCGCCGTTGCGGGCGCGGACGGAGAGCGTCTCGTCGGTCTGCGCCAGGGCGGACGACACGATCATCATGGCGGCGGTCGCCAGGGCGGCGAGGGCCAGCGCGGGTCGGACGGACGTCGGTCGTAGGTCGGATGAGCTCATGGCTTCCTCCTTCGAAGGGTCGGCGGTGGTGGCCAGGTCGGCGCGGAACGACAGTATACGTCGCATCACACCAGGTCACGCGGGATGCGCGAGGACCAGGTTCGCGAAGCGAACCGGCTCTCACCCTCGTAGGCGTCCAACTCAGCGTAGAGGATCCAGTCCGATGCGTCGACCTCGAGCCGGGCGTGGAACCGGACCTGCGTCTCCCACTCGCCCCGCGCGAGGGTCGACACGTGATCGACCTCGGCGCGCACCGCGGTCGGATCGTCGCCCTCGTTCGTGAACCGTTCGACCGTGCGGTGGCGTTGCGTCAGGTCGGTCTCCACGATCCGGTGCAGACCCGTGTCGCGGATCACCTCGTGGGTAGCACCGTCGCCGCCCACGTCCCGCAGCACGCGGCGGGCCTTCTCGCCCGGCGACAGGGTCTCGATCTCGAGCGGGGGGGCGCCGTCGGCCGGCATCTGGACCCCGACCCGCGTGTCCTCCTCGGGCCGGGGCGGACGGAGCGGCAACGTCAACCGGCTGCCGGACGGCCTCAGCGCGATCGTGACCGGCTCGGGCGCGGGCCAGACGTGCGGCCAGTAGTCGGTCGACACCGCGATCCGGATCCGGTGGCCGGGATCGAACGCCTGCCCGGCGTGCTGCAGACCGATCCGGACGCGAGTCCGCTCGCCGGGCGTCAGCGGGGTCGGCTCCGCGTGCGATTCACGGTGGGTCAGATTGAGGATCCCGTAGGTGACGCGGGTGGCGATCCCTTCGGGGTCCACGTCGAGCAGGCGGACGGTCAGGTTCGCGACCGGCCGGTCGCTCTCCACGTCGAGTTCGACGACCGGCTCGCCCAAGATCTCGACCCGCTCCTGGAGCGGTCCGCTGTCGAACACGATCGAACCGCCGTCGGCCTCGTGCTGCCGGCCGGCCAGGTCCGGCTCGCCGGCGTACGGGAACCAGCGGCCGCCCTCGTGCCCGACGCCGATCGGGCTGCGCAGGCGCAGGACCGGGCCGTCCGCCTCGGTACCGGTCGCGAGCGCGTCGCCGTCGGTCGCGGACGGAGCGCCGTCCGGCAGGCCCACGATCCGGCCGGGCTCCAGGGCGAACTCGGTGTCGTGCACGCCGGGCGCGGGCCACGACGGCTCGCCGACCCAGCGGCCCGGGCGGTACTCGGCGTTCGCGTCGGGCGGGGCGGGCTCCTGGATCCAGGCGCGCAGGGCGGGCCCGTCCATCACGTCGTTCTCGATGCCCTTGAGCCAGCGGTCCCAGAACCTTTTCGCCTCCTTCAGGTAACCGATCGCAGGGCCGGGCATGCCGGTGTTCGGGTGGGTGTGGCTCCACGGTCCGACCAGCCCGATCGTCGGCGACTCCAGGTTCTCGAGCAGCCGGAAGACGGTGCGGGTGTAGCCGTCGGCCCACCCGCCGATCGTGAACACGGGGATCTGGATCGCGGAGTAATCCTCGCAGACCGAGGCGTGCTCCCAGAACGCGTCGCGGCGCTGGTGTCGGAGCCACTCCTCGAGCCAGAACCCGCCTCCTTCGAGCCGTTCGCGCCAGGCGTCGCGCCAGCCGTCGCCGAACGAGGCCGGGTCGGGCGGAAGCGCGTCGTTGCCGAGCATGGTCGTGGCCCACACGAAGTTCTCGATCAGTTGCGCGCCGCCCATGATGTGGATGTCGTCCTCGTAGCGGTCGTCGGTGCTGCACAGGGTGATGACCGCCTTCAGCTCGGGCGGGCGCAGCGCGGCCATCTGCAGGCCGTTGAAGCCGCCCCAACTGATGCCGACCATGCCGACGTTCCCGTCGCACCACGGTTGGGCCGCGATCCACTTCAGGATCTCGAGTCCGTCCTCCTGTTCTTGGGGGAGGTACTCGTCCTCCTGCACGCCGGTCGCGTCGCCGGTCCCGCGCATGTCGACCCGCACGCTGGCGTAGCCGTGCGCCGCGAACCACGGGTGGTTGCCCGTGTCGCGCTCGCGGGT
>SLSQ01000090.1 GCA_007130355.1 Trueperaceae bacterium | reverse complement strand
GCGGACGGAATCAGCCATTCGGGTTCCTCCGGCGGAGCGCCAGCGAGAGGGCGAGCATCGTCAGGATCGGTCCCAGCGCGATGATACCGACCACGCCGAAGCCGAGCGCGCCGGCGTCCTCGCCGTGCACGCCCAGCGCCAGGCCGGTGGTCAGCGGAAGCACGAAGTTGACCGCCACCGGTCCGGTGGCGACCGCTCCAGCGTCGTAGGCGGCGGGCGCCAGGTCGCTCGGCGCGAACCAGGTCAAGGTGAGCGCCAGCGCGTAGCCGGGGACGAGGATCCACGCGAGCGGCAGGTCCTGCGCCACGCGGACCACCGCGATCGCGACCGACGCGCCGACGCCGAGCGCGATCACGGAGCTGACGACGCGCTTGCGGAGCGAGCCGCTCGACACTTCGTCGATCTCGAACGCCAGGATGCGGACGGCCGGTTCGGCCAGGGCGACGGCGGCGCCCAGAACCAGCGCGAGCACGACCACCGCGCCGACGGGCGCGGACGCCATCTCCTCGCCGATCGCGACGCCCATCGGGATCAGGCTGAGTTGCGCGCCCAGGATGAACAGGAAGAACCCGAGCATCGCCACCACGATCCCGGTCGCGACCGCGCGCGGGCGCTTCACCGGCTTGCGCAGCACCAGCAGTTGGAACACGAAGATCAGAACGAGGACCGGGACGGTCGCTTCGACCACCTCGACCGCCGCGTGGGACGCGGTTCCCACCAGCTCTTGGAACGCACCGGCCCAGGTCCCGTTCACGCCCCGCCTCCGAGCAGGCCCCAGATCAGCACGACCAGGACCGGACCGACCGACCCGATCGCCATCAGGCCGAAGCTCGCCTGCATCCGGTTCTGACCGCCCAGCACCGACGCGATGCCGACCCCGAGCGCGATCAGGAACGGCACCGTCATCGGGCCGGTCGTCACGGCGCCGATGTCGTACGCCTGCGTCACGGTCGTCTCGTCGGCGAACAGCGACAGGACCGCGGCGGCGAAGTAGCCGGGAATCAGGATCCGCTGGATCGGCCAGCGGTAGGCGATCCGCAGCAGCGCCACCACCGCGAAGAGGCCGAGGCCCGCGGCGGCCGCGGTGATCAGACCGCGCCGGTCGACGGCGTCGCCGAACGCCTCCTCGAGCTGGAAGGTGAGCAGCCGCACGTCCGGTTCGGCCACCGTCAGCACGATCCCGAGCAACAGACCGAACGTCAGCAGCGGCCAGATCGCGCGCCGTTCGATGAACGCGCTGCCGATCCCCTCGCCCAACGGCAACAGGCCGACCTTCGCGCCCTGCAGGAACAGCACGAACCCGATGACCGTGAACACCAGTCCGATCGCGACCAGCGCGAACTCGACGGCCGGCAACCGGACCCAGACCACCTGAGCGATCAACATGAACGCCGCCGCCGGTGCGAGCGAGAGGCCGGTCTCCTTCAGTTCGCGGCGAAGATCGCCGAGGTTCACGGGGTCCTCCTCTTTCGGTCGAAGCGGAACGGCGGGCGTCCTGGACGCGGTGGCATCGTACCCCGGACCGGGCGAACGTTCCGAGCGTCGCACCACGATCGTCGCGTCGGTCACGAACGTTCGGACGGTCCTCATCGGAGTCCCGTAGCATCGGGTATGAACGTTCGAGCGCTACGAACCGTTCGGACCGCCCTGCTCGCGACGCTCCTCGGCGTCGCGGCCGCGCAGTCCTCCCCCACCGACGCCCAGCTCCTCGGTCCCGACGACCTTCCGGTCGTGCGGATGGTGCTCGGCACCGCCGGCGTCGCCACCTTCGAGCACGAGGGCACCGTCCAGGGCGACCGCGAGCTCGTCCTCGACTGGCCGCTCGACGCGATGGACGATCTGCTGCAGAGCCTGGTGGTGCAGGACCTGGACGGCGGCACCGTCGGTTCCGTGACCTACACCGCGCGCGATCCGCTCGACCGGATCCTCGGGGGGTACGCCTTCGACCTTCGCGACGCTCCCGACCTGGCGCGCCTGCTGCAGCAGGCGCGGGGCGCGACGGTCGTGGTGCAGGGGCCGGACGGCCTGGCCACCGGTCCGTTGGTCGCGGTCGAACGCGACTCGGTCGGAGAGGCTCGCGACGCGTGGCACGCCACCGTGCGGACCGAGCGGGGCCTGACGCGGGTACCGCTGACCGGTACCACCACGGTCCGCTTCCAGGACCCCGATCTTCAGGCCGAGCTCGACGCGGCGCTGGCGGAGCTGGCCCGCGACCGGGGCGAGGACCGTACCGAGGTGCGCATCCGCTTCGACGGCGAAGGCGAACGACGCGTGCGGCTCTCGTACGTGCGGGAGATGCCGATCTTCAAGACCGGTTGGCGGCTGGTCGCTGGGGACGACGGCGAAGCGGCGCTGCAAGGGTGGGCGATCGTCGACAACCCGACCGACCTGGACCTGCGCGGGATCGAACTGGTCCTGCTGGCGGGCCGACCGATCGCCTTCGTCACCGAGCTGCTCGAACCGGTCCACGTCCCGCGTCAGCGTTTGGCGCCGCCCGTGGCGACGCAGCGCGCCCCCGACGCCGACGCGGGCGTCGTCGCCGAGATGGGCGCGGACGCCGTGGCCGACGCGATGCCGGCGGCACCGGCGCCGATGATGGCGCGCTCGGCACCCCAGCTCGAGGGTGCGGGCGTGCGCGCTGCGGCCGAAGCGGCCGCGAGCGACGGCGGCGTGGCGTACGCCTACCGACTTCGCGATCCGGTCGACCTGGAGCGCCACCGCAGCGCCCTGATCCCGATCGTGCAGGCGACCGTGCCGGCCGAACGGGTCGTCACCGTGCGGCCCACCGGATCGGACGCCACGCCGTACGCGGCGCTGCGGATCGAGAACGTGGGCGACGCGCTGCTCCCGGCCGGCACGGTCACGATCTACGCCGAGGACGGCTTCGCCGGCAACGCCCTGTTGGGCGACGTGCCGCCCGGCGGCGAGCGTCTGCTGCGCTACGCCGCCGATCCGGCGGTACGGACCGCGGTCGACGCGCGCCGCGAGACGGAACAGGTGGTCGGCGTCCGGACCGGCGGCGGGAACCTGATCACCGACGTCCGCACCCGCGACACGACCGTCTACCGGATCGCCCGCGACGACGCGGCCGCCCGCACGCTGATCGTCGAGCATCCGTTCCGCTCCGATTGGGAGTGGGTCGCGCCCGCCCCGACCCCGGAACGGGACGAGGACCACTGGCGCGTCCGGGTCGACCTGACCGATGCCGACGGCGGCTCGGCCTCGGACGCCGAGGCGCACCTGGCGTGCGCGCCGAACGAGGAGTGCCTGCTGGAGGTCGTGCTCGAACGGACCGAGGCGCGCACGATCCGCATCTCCGACCAGAGCCCCGATCGGATCGAGGTGCTGCTCCGCAACGTGGACCTGAGCGACACCGACCGCCGGGCGCTCGAGGAGATCGTCGCCCTGCAGCGCGACCTGGCCGACCTCGACGCCGAGCTGCGCGACCTGCGGACCCGACGCGACGATGCGGTGCGCGAGCAGGAACGCCTGCGCGAGTCGCTCGCGGTGGTCCCCGCCGGCGAGCCGTTGCACCGTCGCTACCTCGACGACCTGGAGTCGTGGGAGGACCGCCTGAACGACCTTCGGCTCGAGATCGAGGCGCTCGAGGACGGGCGCAGCGAGCTGCAGGCGGAGCTGACGGAGGCGGTGCGGACGTTCGGGGACGGGATCTGACGGGGGGCGCGCCCAGCGCGACCACGACGTGAGCAGGGACGCGCATGCACGCGTCCCTGCCTGAGGTGCGCCGGATTCTCCG
>SLSQ01000035.1 GCA_007130355.1 Trueperaceae bacterium | reverse complement strand
TCAAGTCGGCTGATCCTCTGATTTACTATACCGCTGGCGATGAGATCACCTATACCTTCACAGTGACCAACGATGGCAACGTGACTTTGACTGGAGTGTCCATCACTGAGGAGGAATTTACAGGATCGGATGATTTCCCGGCTCTGAGTTTTGTCAATTCGACCGAAGGAAGCCCTGAAGGCACACTTCTGCCCGGTGAGGTCGCGACTTATGAAGCGACTTACACCACTACAGAAGATGACGTGGAAGCAGGTGAGATTGAGAACAAGGCCAAGGTAACAGCCTTGGATCCGAACAACGACGAGGTGACCGACGAGGATGATGCCACTGTGAATCTGGCGGAAATCACGCTGACCAAGGCGGCAGCCCCCCAGACTTACTCTGCGGTAGATGAAGAGATTACTTATACGATAACAGCGGAAAACACTGGTACAGCATCTCTGACAGGCGTGGATATCCTGGATGAGCTGGACGGTTTATCTGATCTGGTCTGCAATTTGATCGTAGGCGCAGAAGATCCGGTTTCTGTGGATTTACCTCTGGATCAACCTTTTAATTCTGAAGATGTTCTGGAGTGCACGGCAACCTACAACGTCACCCAGGATGACCTGGATGACGGAAGCGTGGTGAACACGGCCTCAGCGACGGGTTATGCCCCCGGTGACGATCCTCAGGATGATCCTACGGTCACAGCCAGCGATGATGAGACTGTAACTGCGGATCAGAATGCTGCCATCGAGATCCTAAAAACCTCGACCACTGATCCGAATACCTATTCAGCGGTTGGCGATGTGCTGACCTACGACCTGGTGGTGACCAACACGGGCAACGTGACCCTTACCAATATCGTTGTCAGCGACCCGGATGCAACCGTTACGGGCAGTCCGATAGCGGAACTTGCTCCCGGAGCGGATACTACGGTTACGGCTCAGTATACCATTACCCAGGATGACCTTGACCGGGGCTTCTTTACCAATGAGGCTGAGGCCACAGGTAACTACACTGATGAAAACGACGATCCGCAGACGGCCACCGACAGCGATGAAGAGACGGTGACAGGTACCCAGCTGGCCGAGATCGAGATTGTAAAAACCTCGACGACAGTTCCGAATAGCTATTCAGCGGTTGGCGATGTGCTGACCTACGACCTGGTGGTGACCAACACGGGCAACGTGACCCTTACCAATATCGTTGTCAGCGACCCGGATGCAACCGTTACGGGCAGTCCGATTGCGAGCCTTGCTCCCGGAGCGGATACTACGGTTACGGCAGAATATATTGTTACCCAGGCTGACCTTGACCGGGGCTTCTTTACCAACGAAGCTGAGGCCACAGGTAACTACACTGACAAGGACGGTGAGACTCAGTCAGTTACAGATGATGATGATGCGACTGTTGATGCTGATCAGAATCCGTCCATAGTCCTGGATAAGTCTGCAAATCCGCAGACTTATGATGCCGCTGGCGATGTGATCACCTATACCTTCACCGTAGAGAATACCGGCAACGTGACCTTGTATGATGTAAGCGTGAGCGACCTATTACCAGGTCTGTCAGCGATTACTCCGGCGAGCGTTGCTTCGCTTGCACCTGACGCCACAGCTACGTTCACGGCTACTTATACCATCACCCAGGCCGATGTGGATGAGGGTGAGGTAAAGAATACTGCTACAGCTTCAGGTACAGACCCCAATGATCAAAGTGTAACCGATACTGACGATGAGACGATATCTGCGGATCAGGATCCGTCCATTACTTTGGTCAAGTCGGCTGATCCTCTGATTTACTATACCGCTGGCGATGAGATCACCTATACCTTCACAGTGACCAACGATGGCAACGTGACTTTGACCAATATGAGGATAGACGATGACTTAACCGGATCGGCTGACCTGGAAGTAATGCCATCTATCTTGGCTCCGGGAGATACAGGAACCGCTTCAGCAACCTATATAATTACCCAGGATGACATGAACCTGGGCTATGTGGAAAACACCGCAACGGCCAAGGGTACAGACCCCAATGATCAAACTGTAACCGCTTCCGATGATGAGACGATAACTGCAAATCAGGATCCATCCATAGCCTTGGTCAAGGAGGCAGATACAAAAGGTCCCATGAAGGCCAATGATGAAATCAACTACACTATTACCGCGACCAATACCGGCAATGTGACCCTTACAGAGGTTGTGGTACTGGATGATATGATTGATTTGACCTGTGATCCAGGATTACCAGCTGTCCTTGATCCTGAAGATCAAACTGTATGTACCGGCACCTACACTGTAACCCAGGATGATGTCCGCGGCAGAAAACCCATTGAAAATACAGCATCAGTCTCTGGTGAGGATTCAAATGGTGAACAGGTTGAGGACCAGGACGATATCAGCATCCCGGTGTTCATTCCAGCAGCAGCCCCCATCCCCACCAACACCACATGGGGACTGATGATCATGATGGCCCTGTTTATAATATCTGCATTGTACATGCGGCGCAGGGGCCTGATCTGATAGCAGCTGCAAGCCGCAGGGATAATTCATCCCTGCGGCTTTTTATGTTTGAAAGCATTGTAACTATTCACCATCACGGACGCACCCATTCCATGGCTTGACCGGGGAATCTAGAAAAAAATCCTGGATTCCCACCTGTGCGGGAATGACGAAGAGGGAGTCCAGCGCGACGTTCACCTCGTCCGGCACGACACTTACCTTGCCCGTCATTGCCCGGCTTGCCCGAAAAATCCATGTTTTTTTGACTTTAAGACAAAGATGTATTGCCGGGTTAATTCCGGCAATGACGACAAGGTTAAATATATTTCATCGGGTGAATCCAGTTCACTTTACCGTGGTGAATAGATACAAAGCATCAATAATTATTGGATTTTATTTAAATTTTCAGAACGTAACATAAGGGAGAGCCAAAATTTACCATGGATGAGCCTTCAGAACTTGAAGTGAGACGTTTACAGCCTGAGAATTTGACTTACGCAGAAAATTGAGAATAATGGGACAAAATTTGACACCTGAATTGTTTTTTTTGATATCCTAAACGTTAAAGGAGTATTTGTTTCATTGGTCGTCAAATAGTCACTGTAAGTATTTGAAATTAATCCAAAAAGAGAAAAAATGATGCTTAAACAAAATCAATCAATTACGGATTCAGGAAGTATTGTTTATCATGTTTGTACAGGGAGATTTGTTATGGCGGACAATAGAAATCCGAAAAGATGTCAACTTCAGCATATTCATGAACTTAGGCAAGCTAACATCAGATTTTTTAGGGTTCTGGCAAAAACCTTTTTTATGGCCTGTTTAGTATTCATGGTGTTTGCTACTGCGGCCCAAGGATTTGAGGACAACGGTAACGGTACAGTTACAGATAAACCTCGTTCCGTGATGTACACTCAGAACGCGAATCATGGCCAAATGAACTGGGAAGATGCCAGGTCATATTGTGACAGTTTGTCTTTTGCCGGCTTTAAGGACTGGTATCTGCCTGCTTGGAACCAATTAAATGATGTCTTGAACAATCCAGGAGTCCATGATTTATTTGAAAATATTCAGCCTGACTGGTACTCCCAGAGGAAATATCTCGGGGTCAGCAGGGACACGGAAAAGACGTCTTCCCTGATGATCAGTCATCCCAATGAATGAACCCGGAGGGAGGGCAATGTTTTCAAAGTAAGCGTCTGAGCAGGTACACCTGTTCAGCCTGAGCGGTCTATGTTATGAGGGGGGTAAACGCCTGATGGGTTATGACCAGGCGTTTACCTTTCCGGTATTTTATAATC
>SLSQ01000086.1 GCA_007130355.1 Trueperaceae bacterium | reverse complement strand
TTCACGACCCCAAACAGCTCGGCCATCGCTTTTTGGGTAAGCCATACCGTTTCACCTTCCAGAGCGACCTCAATCCGAACATCACCATCAGGCGAATTGTATAACAGAAATCCGCTTTGTTGTTCGTCTTTTGTCATGTCTATTTATTTAACTTACGATACAGATGGTTAAACAGGTTTTGCTGCATCCTCAATAACAGTTTTCATAAAGGTTAAACGGATAGTATAAACATTTTACGGGTGAAAATAGATGGCATGGTTAACAACATCCTTTTGATTCCTGAACCGGCGGACATGGCACCGTGCCATAACTGCAATAAACGCAACAGTCACCCTTCTCTGGTTTCAGAACCATTTTACAGGATTCACATTCGTAGAAAAACTGACAGGAATCTACCGGCATCTGTTCTTCTTTTTGATATCCGCATTCCGGGCAGGTTATGGTTGATTTGGTTTGTATGTCCATGGCTTGTTTGGTTTGGGGTTAGTCATTCCCCTCCCCGAAGGATCGGGACAGGAGGTTCGGAAAAACACCGAACCACGCTGTCAGGTCTCACCTCAAATATCAAGACTTCCCGAGGTGTCGGGACTGCGAAAAACACGCAGCAAGACTCACATCTATTCCTCAATCCGTTCAATCACCTCACCGCACATCAGCATGGTTTCGGGCAGGTAGGGATTTTGGATTTGCTCCTCGGTGCTGAGCCAGTCGGCGCCTTCGTCATCAAATGCCATTGGGCAGTATTGGTGATACACCACACCTTCAACACCGAACAGGTGAACGGCTTTGATCAGCTCGTCAGACAGATGTCGGAATGCGGAGCGCGCCTCTTCGATATCATCCGTTTCCGTAATGGTATCGGCATGCTCCGTGAGCACTGACCAGGTTTCCATCCATGCCATGTGTCCGTCGCCCGAGAGGCCGTGTTCGCCAATCTCGTTCAGCTTCTCCCGGAATATTTCAAAGCCGGATTGAGCTGCGCCAAGATCAGACTCCACAAAACCATCTTTCCCGGTGATGTAGGCCTCAATCGCTTCGGTCAGCATGGCACGGAAATCGGATGGAACATCATCAAACGGCTCATGCTCTGCACTGTGGTCGTGATCGTCCATATCACCACCCATCTCGCCATGGTCGTGCCCTGCAGGCACGGCGCCGGTACCCGGCTGACGGTTCATCATGCTGAAGCGGTCGGCCAGCTGAAATTCACTGTCAATTCTGAATGCACCGTTGAATACCACCTCTTCGCCTTCTTCCAGGCCGCCTTCAATGACGTAAAAGTCGCCGGCTTTCGGGCCGAGATCTACTTCACGCACCATAAAGCGCGGTGTATCAGCTTCGGTATCTTTGACGTATACCAGGGAACGGGGGCCGGTCCACAAAACGGATGAGACCGGAACCATCAGTTTCTCGTCAGGCATTTCTGAAATAAGTTTTCCATTCACCAGCATATCGGGACGCAGGGAGTGGTCGGTGTTTTTCACATCAGCCCGCACGCGAATCGTTCGTTTTTGCGGGTTGAAAGTTGGATCAATATAGTCTACTGTTGCCTGATAGATTTGTCCCGGATTTGAACGAGATCTAAAATCTATAGTGGCCCCTTGCGTCAACCAGTTCAGATCTTCTTCGTAGGCATCAAGAGTTACCCAAAGGTGATCCAGATTGGCTACTTCATAAATAACGGTTCCCTCCATCACGTGCTGCTCATCCACTACGTTTCGGACCGTCACAAATCCATCCACCGGAGAAAGGATCTCCATATTTCGCTGAACTTCTCCACGTTCAATAATCATTTGAATCTGCTCATCGGTAAATTCCCAAAGCCGGAATTTTCGCACGGCCGACTCATACAACCCCGGATTTCGATCTTTCACTTTTACCGCCTCCAGCAGCTCTCGCTGGGCCGATACCAGTTCGGGCGAATAGATCGTTGCCATTACATCGCCTTCACGAATTGGAGCCCCTGTGAAGTTAATCTCCACATCCTGAATACGCCCTTCAAAGTGTGCCGTCACATAGCTGATTCTTCGCTCATCAACTTCCACACGGCCTGGAAGATAGATCTCCCTTTTAGGGATTTCCCGGATCACCGGGGTGGTCTGGATATTCGCAAGCTGCATGGAGGCCTGCGTCATCACCATACTATAGTCATCTTCACGCTCTTCGGAGGATGCCGGAATCAAGTCCATGCCACAAATCGGGCAGGACCCCGGCTCGTCTTGACGAACGGAAGGGTGCATGGAACAGGTCCATACTTCTTCGGAGCTGCTCTCCTCAACCGAATGGTTGTGGCCGTTATGATCGTCGTGATCCTGCGATCCTCCGAAAAAGATCCAGCCAAGTAGAATCCCGGCCAGCAGGATGGATGCGTATGTGAGTATCTGGGTTTTTGTAATGTTCATTTTGATATTGTTTTATTTAAAAAATTTGGCCTCGATTCTCCCCTCCTTTCCAAGGAGGGGAACTCCACAACTGGCTCATAGCCATGAAATATTTCTTTCCCTCTCTCACCTGTCTCCCCCAATCAAACTCTCAACCCTCACTACCGCCCGGTTCTGCCCAACTACTTCTTCGATCCGCTCAATTTCCAGGTCGAGCAGTTCGCGCTGAATTTGCAGGAGTTCATCAAACCGCGCGCGGCCAACGGTGTACTCTTCGCCCAGGATGTCGAGGGCCTGTGTAGCGCGCGGGATGAGTTCATCATCCAATAGGCGCAGGGTTCGTTCGGCTTTTCTTAGTTCTTCAAGGGCTGATTCCACTTCGCTGCTCAGCCGGTTCTCGATTTGAATGCGTTCGGAATCGAGCGCCCGTTTGCGGCTGATAATCTGCTGCTGTTGCGAGTTTGTGCGGGAGCGGAAAATGGGCAGGCGAACCGTTGCCATGCCGACAAAACTCTCCTGTGCATCGGGAAACATCGACATGGGACCAAAATCGCGTCCCATCACTTCAACGCCGAGTCCGAATGAAGGACGTCCGTCGAGTTGCGCGATTCGCTGCTGTTTATCAAGAGCATCGCCGCGTGATTCAATCCCGTCAAACCGGGGATTCTCAGCGCGTACCATCTTATGAATCTGTTCTTCACTATAGAGCACCTGTTGCGTTTCAACCTGATCCGCAGTTTCCACATAGGTGTCGGGCTTTCGGTTTAAATACTCATTGAAATTGGCTTTCAGCGGTTTGAGCTGGTCACCCAGGTTTTCAATACGGTTTCTGAGCCGCGCTTCCTCCATCTGGATTCGCAGGATATCCGCCTGCGCTGCTCTACCGGTTTCGTACCGAATTTCCACAAGGGTTTCCAGCTCCTGCACCAGCACAATCTGCTCTTCTGTTACCCGTATTTGCTGTTCAACTTCAGCAATGTCAAACCAGGCAATCTGCAGGTCGCGCAAAATCTCAAGCTGACGAACATCGATCTGCGCCCGGTTCGCCCCGGCAGATGCCCGCTGAGCGTCACGCTTTGTTCCAAGCGTTCCAAACCACGGAAACATCTGCATTGCCGACACTGAAAACCGTCCGAGTTGTGAATCATACATCATCGGGTTGAAATCGTACATCACAGTCAGCTCCGGGTCCGGCAGCACACCCACTTCCCGCGAGCGCTCCTTCTCTGCCTCATAAAGATGATGCAACGAACGGAGCTCCGGATTTTCTTCTAAGGCAACTCGAATATACTCTTCGAGCTGGGGGTAAGTCTCCCCTACTATGGGGAGATGTAGAGGGGTGTTAGGTAAAGGCTCTGAACTCTGCGCCAAAACAGGTGTTGTGAATACTCCTAAAAAGAAGGCAATCA
>SLSQ01000115.1 GCA_007130355.1 Trueperaceae bacterium | reverse complement strand
GGTCCGCGGCACGGACGTCTGCGACGCAGGAAACGGTTCCGGAGGGACGTCCCTACGGCCCGGAGACCTGCACGAAGGTCCCGGCGATCCCGAGGTAGACCGGGTCCTCGCCGGCGGCGGGGAGCGTGAAGGTGCTCGCGACCCCGTAGTTCCGGCGCACCGCGGTCTCGCGGATCGCCGCCTCGACCACCGACCGGCTCGCGCCGCCGATCGCCGCGCCGAGCGGGCCCTCGAGCCCGAGCTCGGTCGAGAGCTCCTGCTGCGCACGTTCGGCGAACCGCTCGGCGAAGGCGTCCACGTTCGGATTGGTGACGGCGAGCCCCGCGAGCAGCAGGGCGAGGACGGTCAGCGCGATGAAGCGACCCATACCGGGACTGTAGCAGGCGCGGACGCCGGAACCTCCTACGGGACCCGTCCCGGAGCGCCGCGGAGGCCGTGGTAGCGTTCCGCCATGATCGCCCGCTACGCCACGCCCGAGACGACCGAACTGTGGAGCGAGACCCGGCGCTACCGCGCCTGGCTCGAGGTCGAACTGGCCGCGACCGAGGCGTGGGAACGGACCGGGGAGGTGCCGGCCGGCACCGCCGCCGAGCTGCGGGACCTCGCCCGCGCGCGCCCGATCGACGACGCCTTCGCCGCCCGCGTCGCCGAGCTCGAGGCGGAGACGCGCCACGACATGGTCGCCTTCACGCGCGCCCTGACCGAACGGTTCGGTCCGCCCGCCCGCTTCGTGCACCGCGGCCTGACCTCGACCGACGTGGTCGACACCGCCCAGAACCTGCTGCTGCGCGACGCCTGCGCCCTGATCCGGAACGACCTGGCGGCGTTCGCGGAGCGCCTGCGCGCCGCCGCCGAGCGGTACCGGCGGACGCCCACCATCGGCCGCACCCACGGCGTCCACGCCGAGCCGACCACCTTCGGGCTGAAGCTCCTCAACCTGGCCGCGGCCGCTCGCCGCGACCTGCGACGCCTCGACGCCGCCACCGAGGCGATCTCGGTCGCGATGTTGAGCGGTTCGGTCGGCACCTACGCGCACGTGCCGCCCGAGATCGAGGCGCACGTCGCCGCGGCGCTCGGCCTCGCCGTCGACCCGGTCACGAACCAGACGGTCGCCCGCGACCGGCATGCGCAGCTCCTCTTCGCGCTCGCCGCCCTCGGCACCACCATCGAGCGCCTCGCGGTCGAGATCCGCCACCTGCAGCGCACCGAGGTGCGCGAGGCGCGCGAAGGCTTCGCGCCCGGCCAGACCGGCTCGTCGTCGATGCCGCACAAGAAGAACCCGATCGCCTCGGAGAACCTCACCGGCGTCGCGCGGCTGCTGCGGTCCACGGTCGCCCCGGCGCTCGAGAACGTCGCCCTCTGGCACGAGCGCGACATCAGCCACAGCTCGGTCGAGCGGGTGGTGCTGCCCGACGCGACCACCCTCGCGTCGTACGGCCTGCGCCGCGCGACGCGGGTGCTCGACGGGCTGGTGGTCGACGAGGCGCGCATGGCCGAGAACCTGGACGCGCTGCACGGCCTGATCCATTCGCAGCGCGCGCTGCACGCCCTGATCGATCGCGGACTGATGCGCGAGGAGGCGTACGCCATCGTGCAGCGCCACGCGCTCGCCGTGTGGGAGGGGGAGGGAACGTTGCGCGCCCGGCTGGCGGCCGATCCCGAAGCGCCGCTCGCGGACGGCGACCTGGACGCCGTGTTCGACGCGTCGTGGTACCTGCGGCACGTCGACGCGGTCTTCGAACGGTTCGATCGGGAGACGGCGTCGTGAGCGGCGCCGGGCAGGAACCGCAGGGGCTCCGCAAGGGACCGCTCCGCTACGAAGGGAAGGCGAAACGGGTCTACGAGACCGACCGTCCCGACGTGCACTGGGTCGTCTACAAGGACGACGCGACCGCCTTCAACGCGCGCAAGCGCGGCACGATCGCCGGCAAGGGGATCGTCAACGAAGCGATCAGCGCGCACCTGATGCGGATCGTCCAGGAGCGCGGCGGGGTGTCGACGCACTACCTGTCCACGCCCGCGCCCGGCGAACAGTGGGTGACGGCGGTCGACATCGTGCCGGTCGAGGTGATCGTCCGGCACCGAGCCGCCGGCAGCTTCGCCGCCCGCTACGGCGTCGCGGCCGGTCGTCCGCTCGAACCGACCGTGATCGAGTGGTGCCTCAAGAGCGACGAGCTCGGCGATCCTCCGATGAACGACGCCACCGCCGTCGCGCTCGGGTTCGCCTCCGACGCGCGCCTCGCGGAGCTGCGCGACGCCGCGCACGCGGTCGACGCCGCCGTCGCCGGCCGCTTCGACGAGGTCGGGCTCGAGCTGGTCGACTTCAAGGTCGAGTTTGGGACCGACGCGTCCGGAACCCTTCTGCTCGCCGACGAGATCAGTCCCGATACCTGCCGCCTCTGGGACCGCGCCAGCGGCGAACCCCTCGACAAGGACCGGTTCCGTCAGGACCTGGGCGGGGTCGAGGAGGCGTACCGCGAGGTCCACCGGCGCCTGTTGGAAGGAGCGTCCCCGTGAGTCGAACCCGCGTTCGCGTCACCGTCCGCCTCAAGCCCGCCATCCTCGACCCGCAAGGGCGCTCGGTGCAGGCGACCCTGCACCGGCTCGGCCACGACGGGGCCGAGAACGTCCGCGTCGGCAAGGTGATCGAGTTCACCCGGCCCGGACCGCCGGACGAAGCGGCGCACGCCGCCGTCCGCCGCATGGCGGAGGAGGTCCTGGCCAACCCGGTGCTCGAGGACGTCGAGATCGACCTGCGCGAAGCGCCGGACGCGCCCGAGGGCTGAGGTCCGAGCCGTGGCGCCGCGCACCGACGACGGCGCCCCGGTGCACCGGACCGTCGACGCTCCGGTCGGCGGTCCGCCCCGGGCGCGCGCCGTGATCGTGCACGGCTACGCCGAGCACGGAGGGCGCTACCGAGCGCTGGTCGCTGCCTGGAACGCCGCCGGCATCGAGACGCACCGGATCGACCTGCCCGGCCACGGGCGCAGCCCCGGCCTGCGCGTGCTCGTGCGCGACGCCGGACGCTGCGTGCGCGACCTCGTCGGCATCCTCGAAGAGCTCCAGGGGGACGGACCGACGGCGGCGTTCGGCCACAGCTTCGGCGGTGCGCTGGTGCTCCGCGCGGCGCAGGAACGCCCCGACCTCCTCGACGCCGTGGCGGTCACCGCCCCGTTCCTCGAGAGCGCGCTTCCCGACCCGGCCTGGCAGGTGCGCCTGGCCGGGTTCGCCGCCCGCTTCGCGCCGACCGTGCGGACCAAGCGCCTCGACGCGCGCGGCGTCTCTCGCGACCCCGACCAGGTCCGCGCCTACGACGACGATCCGCTCGTCGACCGCGGCGGGGTGCGCCTGGCCACCGCCCGCGAACTGATGGCGATCGGACCGCGGGTCCTGGCCGACGCCGCCGCGCCGCTTCCGCCCACCTTGATCGTGCACGGCGACGCCGACGCGATCGCGCACCTCCGCGGGTCGCGCCGGTTCGCCGAGGTCGCCGCCGCCCGGCCGGACGCGGACGTGACGCTGCGGATCGTGTCGGGCGGTGCCCACGCCCTCCTGCACGACGAGGGTCGCGACCGCACCGTCCGCCAGCTGACCGACTGGGTCGTCGCGCGGCTCGACCTGGCGCCGGAGCCTGGCCTCAGCGTTCGATCCGGAAGCGGAGCACCTTGAGGTAGCGCCCCTCGGGGAAGGCCGGTCGCAGGGGATGGTCGGGCGCGTGCCCCCCCTCCTCGAGCAGGCGACCGCGCACCCCGGCGTCGCGCAGGCCGTCCCGCACCGCGCCGCGGAACGCGTCCGGC
>SLSQ01000253.1 GCA_007130355.1 Trueperaceae bacterium | reverse complement strand
TCCGGCTACGTCCGCAACGACCTGGCGCCGCTGACGGTCCGGATCCGAACCTCGGGACCCGCCGTTCGCGTCGCACCGGGCGAGGCCGACCGCGAGATCGAGGGTGCTTCGTTCCCGCTCGAGCTCTCCGTGCCGGCGACGTTCGCGGAAGGCGCGGCGACGGTCGAGGTGGACCTGACCACCTACTACTGCCGCGAAGGCGCCGAGGCGATCTGCCTGATCGACCGGGTCCGGATCGAGACGCGGGTCACGGTCGACGCTGGGGACGACGCAGGCCGCGAGCCGGACGGTCGTTCCACCGTCCGGCTCGAGCACCGCGCGCCACCGCTCGTGACCGTGCGCTGAACCGTCCGCCGAACCGTCCGCGCGGTAGGCTCCGGACGTGGCGATCGCCCCGTTCCTGCTCGTGGCCGTGCTGGCCGCCGTGATCACCGTGCTCCTGCTGGCCCGTTGGCGCCGCGCGAACCCGGACGTGCCGTGGCCCGCCGCCACGCTCACGGTGCTGGCGATCGTGTTCGTCGGCTACCTGGGCTGGCTAGCGTGGATGACGTTCGGCGTGGGACCGAGCCTGAACGAACTCGGGCCGGGAACGCCTCCCCTCCTGTGGGCCTGGACGCTCCTCGGCTGAGCCACACGACCTTCCGTCGCGGACCGTCCCCACGTCGCCTCCGGACGGACCCTGGTTCCGGGTCGCTCGCCCTAGGTTCGGTCCCGAAGGACCAGCGCGACGGTGCGCAGCAGCGACGCCGTCTTCGCCGTCGAGACCGGCGTCCGCCAGGCGCCCTCCTCCCTGAGCGCGTTCGCCACGACCAGAACACCCGCGACGAAAGGCAGCTCTGCCGCGTTCGCTACCGTCACGCCGCTGCCGATCAGGACCGGAGGAATGCTGACCGGCGCGACGCCCCGAAGTTCCGCTAAGTCGGTCGCATCGCCGGTCCGCGGTCCGGCCGTGATGACGGCGTTGGCGTCGAAGAACTCGGCATCGCCTGTGCGTTCGTCCAGCCTCCGGTCCGTGACCACCGCGTGCGTCCCGTGGTTCACGCGCACGTCGGCGAGCATCCGGATCCCGCGCGCCCGAAGCCGAGCGCCGAAGTGGGTCGTAGCGGCGGCCGGCCCCTCGATCCACCCCTCGTTCGCGACGTGGGCGTTCGCTCACGGGTTCACGCGTGCGAACGCGCATTGTCCCGCCTTCGGCACCACGAGCGCGTCCAGCGCGCCGTTGGCGAGCACATGCGCGCCGACCGGAACCGGCAGCGCACGGCGTGCACGATCAGCGCGTCGACGGGCTCGCACTCGTAGGACGGCGAACCGGGCAGCGGCGCCAGGTGGATCGCGCCGATCACGGCCTCGGGGTGCCCGAAGATCGCGTGGAGGGCGCTCGGCTTGTCGCGGTGGACGGCGCTCGGGGTCATGCGCGAGGGGGCCGGACGTCGAGGCGTTGCGGTCCGACGTTGAGCCCGTGGGTCGCGCTCCCCCTCCCGCGAATCGTGCGGGCGCACCGGGACAGATGGACTCGGCGCAGGCCCGGCTCCTCGCTTGGAACGCCCCGCGCTCGCCCCGCGACTGGCGTGTACCGCACGTCACCCACGTAGTTCTTCGAGAACCCGTCGCCATCGATCACGGTGACACGGGCCCCGCCGCTCCGCACCGGTCCTGTACCATGTCCCCCATACGTACCGTCGGGCTCGGGTGCATCGCCCCGCCCGAACCCGGAGGTGTCCCGTCCATGCCCGAAGCCGATACGTCTCCTCAGGTCGCCCCGCGCGCTCCCGACCCCGCCTTCGCCCCTCGGTTCGTCGCCCCCGTCCGCTACCTCACGGCGCACGGCGCCGTCGCGCGCGTCGGACCGGAGGCCGCTGCCTTCGGCCGGCGCGTGCTCGTGGTCCACGGCGAGCACGGCTGGCCGGCCGTGAGGGAGGAGGTAGCGACGGCGCTCCGGGACGCCGGCCTGGGGGTCGCGACCGCCCTCCACGCCGGCTACGTCACGGAGCCCGCCCTCGCCCGGCTCGAGGCGGCCGCGCACGAGGCGCGGGCCGAGCTGGTCGTGGCCGTCGGCGGCGGCCGGGTCCTCGACGCCGGGAAGGGCGCGGCCGACCGGGCGCAGCTTCCGGTGGTCCTGATCCCGACGAGTCCCGCCACCTGTTCCGGCGCCACGGCGGTGGTGGTCGACTACGACGCGGCCGGCGCCTACCTCGGCAGCAGGCGTACCGCAACGCCGCCGGCGGTAGCGCTCTGCGACCCCGAACTGCTCGCCGCGGCGCCGGACCGCCTGCTGGCAGCGGGCCTGATCGACGCCGTCGCCAAGGCGGTCGAGGTCCGACTCGCGGCGACGACCGGACGCGCCGAGGGCGCCACCGCGGCGGCGGCGGTGGCCCTCTGCGAACGGCTCGAGGCGTGGGTCTTCGCGTGGGCGGAACGGGCCGTCGCGGCGGCCGCGCCGGACCATCCGGACCGATCGGTCCGGCGCGAGGCGGCCGAGACGGCGATGCTCTGGCCGGGCCTGATCGGTGGCATCGCGGGCGAGGCGGCCAAGCTGGCGGCGGCCCACGCGGTCCACAACGCGCTCACGACGGAGTCGGCGCGGCGCGACCCGACGGTGCGCGCGCCGCTGCACGGCGAGATCCTCGGCTTCGGGATCCTGGTCCAGAAGGTGCTCGAAGGTGCCGCGGAGACGGAGCTCGCCCGCTACGCGACGCTGTTCGCGCGCCTGGGCGCACCGGCCGACCTGGGGTCGCTCGGCCACGCCCCGCTACGGTCGGACGAGGACCGGATGCGCGGCTTCGCCGCACGTACGGCCGCGATGCCGCCGCTTCGCGCCTCGTTCCCCGATGCGGACGGCGGCACCGTCCTCGCGGCGTTCCGCGCCGCCGACCGGGCTGCACGGGACGCCGCGGACGGGGCCGGAACGCCCGCCCGTGCTCAGCCGGCGCGCACGTAGGCGGTCCGCGCGGTGGTGAAGAACTCGCGCGCGTAGCGTCCCTGCTCGCGCGGGCCGTAGCTCGACGCCTTCGCCCCGCCGAACGGCGCGTGCGCCTCCTGCCCGGCGGTGGGCAGGTTGACCATCGTCATGCCGACCTCCGCCTCGCGCTTGAACCGCTCGGCGGCGGCGAGCGAGCGGGTGGCGACGGCGGCGACCAGGCCGTACGGGCTGTCGTTGGCGATGCGGAGCGCGTCGTCGAGGTCCTGGGCCTCGAGCACGGTGGCGACGGGACCGAAGATCTCTTCCTGCGCGATCCGCATCTCCGGCCGCGCCCCGACGAACAGCGTCGGCGACAGGTAGTGACCGGGCCGTCCGGCGTCGATCTCGCCGCCCCGGACCAGGGCGGTCGCGCCCTCCGCTTCGCCGATCTCGAGGTAGGCGAGGTCCTGGCGCAGCTGCGCTTCGCTCGCCACGGGACCGTAGAACACCTCCGGATCGAGCGCATGTCCGACGCGCAGCGAGCGCAGCCGCTCGGCGAGCGCCTCGACGAAGGCGTCGTGCACGCCGCGCGTGGCGATCAACCGGCTCGAGGCGGTGCACCGCTGCCCGGTCGATCCGTAGGCGCCCTGCACGGCACACTCGACCGCGACGTCGAGGTCGGCGTCGTCGAGCACGACCAGGGCGTTCTTGCCGCCCAGTTCGAGCTGGACCTTGCCGAGCCGGCCCGCGACGGTCGCGGCGAGCGCCCGGCCGATCTCGGTCGAGCCGGTGAAGGTGACGCCGTCGACGCCCGGATGCTCGGCGATGGCGGCGCCGACCTCGCGGCCGGAGCCGATCACCAGGTTCAGCACCCCGTCCGGTAGCCCGGCGCGGATCAGCACGTCGCAGAGGTGCCAGGCCGACGCCGGCGCCTGTTCGGCGGGTTTGAACACCACGGCGTTGCCGTACGCCAGCGCCGGCGCGATCTTCCAGGCGGGGATGGCGACCGGGAAGTTCCACGGGGTGATCACGCCGACCACGCCGATCGGGGCGTGCCGCACCTCGATCCCGACCCCGGGACGGGCGCTGTCGAGCAGCGTGCCGACCGGGCGGTACGCCTCCTGGGCGTAGTAGTCGAAGAGCTCGGCGGCGCGGCGGAACTCGCCGATCCCTTCGGCGAGGGTCTTGCCCTCCTCGCGCGAGAGGAGGGTGCCGAGCTCGTCGGCCCGCTCGCGCAGTTCGCCCGCGGCCGCCGCCAGGATGCGGGCGCGGTCCGGTCCGGGGCGGGCGCCCCAGGCGGGGGCGGCGGCGCGAGCGGCCTCGACGGCGTCGGCGACGTCGGCTGCGCCGGCGCGCGCGAAGCGGCCGACTACCTCCTCCAGGTCGGAGGGGTTACGGACGGTGCGGACGTCGTCGCCGAGGCGCTCCTCGCCGCCGATCCGGTTCGGGTGCACGGTCGGTTCGCTCACGTGCGGCTCCTCTCCACCTCGTGCGGGCGCGTCAGGACCCCATCCGCTTCAGGTCGGTCTCGGCTGCGATGGTGCCGAACGCGAACCGGTCCCCTTCGGCCACGATCCGCTCGAACACCTCGCGCGCACGGTCCTCGTCGCCGTTCGTGAGGTGCCAGTTGCCGACGCCGTACCCCTGCGTGGCGAGCGTGCGTCGGTCGGCGGTCTCGAGGTCGAGCAACGCGTCCGGCGTCAGCTCGCCCTTGTACATCTTCATCCGGCGGTAGTACGACGGCTCGTTGATGTGCATGTCGAGCGAGGTGCCGTCGAGGAGTTCGCGCGCCTCGTCGGCGCGTCCGGCCCGCCGCAGGCTCATGAACAGCCAGTCGACCGTGGCGACGGTCATGTCGTCGTCGACGCAGTGCTCCAGGGTCGTGCGGTAGCGCTCGGCCGCTTCGTCGAACTGGCCGGAGAGGTAGTGGGCGAGGCCGTAGTGGTACCAGGTGCTCGACTTGAGGGTGCCCTTGTAGACGTCCTTGAGGCGTTCGAGGTTCTCGTCGGTGATCGGGGTCGGCCGCTCGAGCAGCGCCGACGGTTCGCCGAGGATGGTCCGTTCCATCTCGGGCACGAGTTCGGCCTGGTAGTACTCGATTTCGTCGTCGCGGCCCTCCAGGCGTGCGACCGCGAGCTCGAAGTCGGCCAGGGCGCCGGCGAAGTCGCGGGCCGAGACCCGGAAGTGGCCGCGGTGCCGATAGAGGTGGGGTTCGTCGGGGTGGGCGGCGATGCCGTCGCTCAGGACGCGCAGCGCGGCGTCGTGATCGCGGAGGTAGGAGTGCAGCTTGGCGACCAGCATGTACCGGTACGGTTCGGGGGTCATTCGGTGCCTCGTTTCAGGTTCGACCCGCCGCGGTCGGTTCCGCCTGCGGGTCGAGGAGCGCGCGCAAGCGGGCGCGCGATTCGTCGCTGAGGGTGAAGGCGAGCTCGAGCCGGTCGCTCGGGTCGATCCCGATCGCGTCCATGTGCTCGAGCACGCCGAAGGTGTGGAGAACGGTGGCGCCGCGCTGCGCGGCGGCGTCCTCGGGCCCGGACCGTTCGGTCAGGACCGGCAACGCCGCCACGTCGAGCGGGCTGTACTGGGCGAGCAGGGTCAGCGCGCTGGCGACGTTGCGCGATTCGGTCATCACGCAGGTGCGACCGCGCGGGTCCAGGTCGTGCAGCGCACGCTTGGTCGCCTCGGTGAGCCGGGCGGTGACGCCGACCGTCTCGCCGTCGATGCCGGCGCGCCGCAGCAGGGTGTCCACCTGCGGCACCGCCGACTGGAAGGTGACGAAGAAGTAGGCGTCGCCCACGCGGGCCGCGACCGACGCCGGATCGTCGTCGAGTTCCGGCATGGCGAGCGGCACGACGGTCGCCTCGGCGTGCTCGGAGAGGGCCGACGCGACGATCGGTGCGTACTTTTCGCCCGCCCTCCGGCTCGGCAGGACGAGCACGAGCGGCAGACGGCGCGGCAACGCCTGCACGCGGGCGGCGAGGTGCTGCTTCAGCTCGGCCGCGTCGAATCCGAGGGCGTAGCCACGCCGGATCAGCGCGTCGGTACGCTCGTTCAGCAGCGTACGGCGCCGGCCGAAGCGCAGCGGGTCGTCCCCCGGGTCGGCGACGTAGGTGCCCTTGCCCCGGCGGCTCTCGATCAGCCGCTCCTGCTGGAGGGTCCGGTAGGCGAGGGCGACCGTTCCGGAGTTGATCCCGAGCTGATCGGCCAGCTCGCGCACCGACGGCAGTCGGCTCCCCTCGACCAGCTGACGGCTGGTGACGAGGTAGCGGACCTGGTGCACGATCTGCAGGTAGATCGGCACGTGTTCGTCGTCGGTGATCCGCAGGGGGATGCGCATCGGTGCGGCGGTTCCCTTCCGGTCCGGGCGGGCGGCGGTCAGTGGGGGAGTTCGATCCCCTGCTTGGCGGCGCGGCGGACGAACGTCTCGCCGCCCTTGCCCCACACGTTCATGTCCAGTTCGTAGAGGATCACCTGGGTGCCCTCCGACTTGGCGCCGTTGGCGACCAGCACGTCGGTGATGCCTTGGATGATGGCGTCGCGCTGCTCCTGGGAGCGGCGACCGAGCTCGACGCGGACGATGGCCATGGAACTTCCTTTCGGGCGGCGAAGCCGCCGTGCGTTCGGGGGGTCGTGGATCACGATCGGCGAACGCCTCCGGAGCGAACGCGTTCTGTACTGCTGTACTGGTACGATCGCAGCATACAGCCGACGGCGACGCCCGGTCAACGGCGGCGCGGCCGCCCCGCGATCGCAGGGCCTCGGCCCCGTCTCCTTCGGCGCACGGTACGAACTCCTGCCGTTCGGCGACGCGGCGCGTCCGGCCCCCCTGTTGACAGCCCGCCTCCTCGGTCCTATGATGCCGACCGTACTGGTACACCCATACACCAAGGCGTTCCGACCCGGCGTTTCCGACGCACGGCACGGCGGCGACGAACGCCCGTCCCCGAGCCCCCGAACCGAACAGGAGACCGCATGCTGACGCACGCCCGGCGCATCCTCGTCGCCCTCGCGGCCACCGCCACGATCGCCGTCGCCTCGGCGCAGGAGATGGACGCCCCACGAGGCGGTACCGTCCAGATCCCGCTCGCCACCCAGCCGGCGACGTTCAACCCGATCCTGCCCTCCGAGCTGGCGGCCGCGATCATCAACTGGACCATGTTCTCGCCGCTCACCGCCGTCAACCCGTGGACCAACACGCTCGAGCCGTACCTCGCGCACTCGTGGGAGGCGAACGACGCCATCACCGAGTGGACCTTCCACCTGGTCGAGGGCGTCACCTGGCACGACGGCGAGCCGCTCACGGCCCACGACGTCAAGTTCACCTTCGACCGGATCCGCGACCCCGCCGAGGGCGCCACCACCCTCTCCGACATGGCCGGCGTGACCGAGGTCGAAGTGATCGACGACCTCACCGTGCGCGTGCACCTCGAGGAACCGGACGCCTTCTTCGCCGACCGGCTCGCCCTGGGCGGCAACGAGATCATCCCCGAGCACGTCCTCGGCGAGTACGAACTGCTGGCCGACGCGACCGAGTTCAACACCGCCGCCCCGATCGGAAGCGGACCGTTCCGGATGGTACGCGCCGAACCCGGCTCGTTCTTCGAACTGACCGCCAACGAGGACTTCTTCCTCGGCACCCCGTTCCTCGACGGCCTCGTGTTCCGCGTCGTGCCGGACGGCAACACCCGCGTCACGCAGCTCATGACCGGCCAACTCGACTGGGCCGATCTGGAGGCGCCTCAGCTGAACGCCGTGCGCAACAACCCCAACGTCGAGGTGACCACCTTCGACAGCCTCGGCTACCAGCTGTTCGCGCTGAACTTCCAGAACCCGCTGTTCCAGGACCCGCAGGTCGTCAAGGCGATCACGCACGCCCTCGACCGCGAGAGCATGCGCCAGACCGTCGCGGGCGACCTCGGCTACGTCGACGACGTGTTCGTCCCGGCCGGCCTCGAGTGGATCCCGCGCCCCGACGTCGAATACCGCGCCTACGATCCCGAACTCGCCCTCGAGATGCTGGCCGACGCCGGCTGGACCCCGGGCGACGACGGCATCCTCGTGAACGAGGACGGCGAGCGCTTCGAGTTCTACATCCTGGTCGACCGTGGCGACGTGCAACGCGAGCAGCTCGGCCTGATCATCCAGCAGTACCTCGAAGACATCGGCATGGACGTCGAGTACATCCTGGCCGAACGGGGCGGCCGCTGGCTCGAAGAGACGCAGGCGCAGACGTTCGACTCCCGCCTGGCCGCCTTCCCGCTGCCGAACATCGACTGGGCGCAGCGCCTGTACACGACCGACGGGCCGTTCAACAGCCAGTCGTACAGCAACGCGCGCGTCGACGACCTGTTCCGCCAGGTCCTCGGCACCATCGACCAGGACGAACAGGCGCGCCTGCTGGTCGAGATCGGCGAAGAGCTCTACGACGACCCGCCCAACATCGTGCTGCTCTACCGCGACCGCATGACCGCCTCCCGCGCGGACGTCGGCAACATCCCGCCGAACAACATCAAGGACAGCATGCCGTTCTCGCATCTGCTGTTCCGCCGCTGAACGACCCGCACCTCCGTTCGGGCCCGGACCGACGCGTCCGGGCCCGAACGGCCCCGACCGAACGTCCCCCGACCGCGAGGAGTCCCTCCGCTCGATGCTCGAATATTTGACCAAGCAGATCTTCGTCAGCGTCGTCGTCCTCTTCCTGGTGATGACGACGACCTTCTTCCTGATCAAAGCGGCCCCGGGCCAGCTCAGCATCCTGGCCGACCCGACCCTCTCCCCCGAGGTGGTCGCCACCGTCGAACGACGGTTCGGCTTGGACCGACCCCCGATCGAGCAGTACGGCCTCTGGATGGCGAACGTCGTCCGCGGCGACCTGGGCTTCAGCCTGGTGTACGGCCGGCCGGTGCTGCCGATGATCCTCGACCGCCTGCCCGCCACCCTGCTCCTCGGCTTCACCGCCCTTCTCATCACGGTCGTGATCGGCATCCCCGCCGGCGTCATCGCCGCCCGCTGGCCGAACTCGCCCCTCGATCAGGCGCTCAGCTTCCTGAGCGTGGTGGGCCTGGCGATGCCGAACTTCTGGCTGGGAATCCTGCTGATCATCCTCTTCTCGGTGCAGCTCGGCTGGCTGCCGGGCTCGGGGATGCAGACGATCGGCCAGCCGTTCTCGGTCCTGGACCGGCTCTCGTACCTGGTCCTGCCCGCGGTGGTGCTGGCCACCTCGACCACCGCCGAGATCATGCGCTACACGCGCAGCTCCTGGCTCGAGGTGATCCACCAGGACTACGTCCGCTCGGCCCGCAGCAAGGGCCTGGCGGAGAGCGCGGTGCACGGCAAGCACATCATGAAGAACGCCCTGATCCCGGTGTTGACGATCCTCGGTCTTTCGCTGCCCCGCCTGATCGGCGGCTCGGCGATCATCGAGTCGCTGTTCAGCTGGCCCGGCATCGGTTCGATGGCGGTGAACGCGGCGGTCGGCCGCGACGCGACCGTGATCCTGGGCACCACCATCTTCGTGAGCGTGGCGGTCATCGCCAGCAACCTGATCATCGACGTGACCTACGGCCTGATCGACCCGAGGATCCGGTACGAATGAGCGACCCCGTACGCCCCCCCGAACCCGCGACCGAGGGTGCGACGGCGGTGCCGGACGGCGCCCGACCCCGCCGCGCCCGCCGGACCCTGACGCAGGTCTTCCTGATCCGCCTGTGGAAGAACAAGCTCGCCTTGTTCGGCGCCATCTGGCTGATCCTGGCGACCGTCACGATCGTGGCCGCGCCGCTGCTGCCGCTCCCCTCCCCCACCCGCATCGACGTGTCGAACACCTTCGCCCCGCCGAGCTCCGAGCACCTGCTCGGCACCGACGAGAACGGACGCGACGTGCTCGCCCGGCTGATCGCCGGGGGACGGGTCTCGATCCTGGTCGGCCTCACCGCCGCCGTCCTCACCGTCGTGATCGGCGGGCTGCTCGGCGTGCTGGCCGGCTACTTCGGCGGCCTCGTCGACCGCGTGATCATGCGCTTCACCGACGGGATCCTCAGCATCCCGGTCTTCTTCCTGCTGCTCGCCGTGGTCGCCCTCTTCGGTTCGACGATCACCGTCCTGATCCTGGCCCTGTCGCTGACCCGCTGGATGGGTCCTGCCCGCCTGCTGCGCGGCGAGGTCCTCCGCGTCAAGGAGATGGAGTTCACGACCGCCGCCCAGGCGCTCGGCGCCGGGCACCTGCGGATCATGTTCACGCACCTGCTGCCGCAGGCGATGCCGTCGCTGATCGTGGCCACCTCGATCGGCGTGGGCAACGTCATGCTGGTCGAGGCCGGCCTCAGCTTCCTGGGCCTCGGCATCTCCCCGCCCACCCCTTCCTGGGGCAACATGCTGACCGCCTCGCAGTTCTACATGTGGTCCGCACCCCAGCTCGCCGTCTACCCCGGCATCATGATCCTGCTCAGCGTGATGGCGTTCAACACGCTCGGGGACGTGATCCGCGACGCCCTGGACCCGCGCCTGCGGTCCAGCGGCGACTGAACCCGGAAGCGAGGAACCGATGCACGTCCTGGTCGCCCACACCTACGAACCGGAGCGGATGGAGCAGCTCCGCGCCGCCTTCCCGAACGTCCGCTTCGAACGTCTCCCCGGCGGGCCCCCGTGGTCCGACACGGTGCGGGACGCGAACGCGATGCTCTTCGCCGGCCTCAAGAAGCCCCAGCTGGACGACCTGCTTCAGGCCGCGCAGGGGATCGAATGGATCCACACCGGCTCCGCCGGCTTCGACTGGGTGATGGTGCCCGAGGTCGAACGGCGCGGCATCGTCGTCACCCGCTCGATGGACGTGATGAGCATCCCGATCGCCGAGTTCGTGCTGACCGCCATGCTGCACCACGCGAAGCACGTGCCGCACCTGATGGACGCGCAGGCGCGCCGCTCCTGGGAGCCGCCGATGCACCAGGAGCTGCGCGGCAAGACGGTGCTGATCGTGGGGGTCGGCTCGATCGGCCGACGCGTCGCCGGCCTCTGCCGCGCCTTCGGGATGCGCACGATCGGCATCAAGCGCGACGGCGCCGAACACCCGTCCGTCGACCTCATGCGCACCCCGGCCCAGGTCGACGAGGTCCTGCCGGAGGCGGACCACGTGGTGCTCTGCGCGCCGGCGACGCCGGAGACGCGCGGCATGTTCGACGCGCGCCGGTTCGCCCTGATGAAGGAGGGCGCCTACCTGATCAACGTCGCCCGTGGCTCGTTGATCGACGACGACGCGCTCCTCGAGGCGCTCCGCTCCGGCACGATCGCCGGCGCCTGCCTGGACGCCTACGACGAGGAGCCGCTGCCCGAGAACAGCCCGCTCTGGACGGCCCCGAACCTGTTCGCCAGCCCGCACGCCTCGTACCGCACCCCCGAGATCCGCGACCGCGTGATCGAGGAGTTCTCGGCGAACCTGCGCCGCCGCATGCGCGGCGAGGCTCTGGTCGGCACGATGCGGCACGCGGCGCTCGGCTACTGACCGTCTCCCGACGGCCCCAGCGGCCGAGCGCCACGCCCGTTCAGCCGCGCTTCGGCGCGGCGCTCCAACGCGGGTCGGCCATGCGCCGGCCCGCCTCCTTCAGGTCCTCGGCGTCGACCACGATCCCGTGCGCCTGCGCCATCATGTTCACCATCGCGTAGCGCGTAGCGATCCCGATCGCGTGGTTCAGGGCCGTCTCGCCCCAACCGGCGGCCTTGACGCGATCGACGTCCTCCTGCACGATCCGTGGGGCGTCCTTCACGACCTTGTGCAGGAAGCGCAGCAGCTCGCGCTCCTCGTCCGGCAGCTCGGCGGCGTCCAGATCGGTCGCCGCCGTCTCGATCACCGAGACCGGCACGCCGAACGCTTCGGCGGCCGCGCCGTGCGCCCCGAAGCAGTAGGCGCAGCCGTTCACGGCGCTGACGTACGCCGCGATCAGTTCGCGCTGGCCGAACGAGAGCGGAGAGGGACCGCGCATCAGCGCATGGGTGAACGCGAGGAACGGATCCCACACCTCCGGATCGCGCCCGTAGACGGCCGAAATCCCGACGTTCTCGGGGACGTACTCCAGGTACGGCATCTCAGTTCCTCCCGGCAGCGGCGGCCGCGACCCGGTCCCAGACGCGCATGAGGTTGCCGCCGAGCATGCCGGCGACGTCCGCGTCGTCGTATCCCCGCTCCCGCAGGCCGCGGACCACGTCGGGCAGCTGCGCATAGTCGTCGAACCCCTCGACGAACCGTTCCGGCGCGCGCGGCCAGGTGGTCACGACCGTGTCGTGCTCGCCGCGGGCGGGCGCGTAGTGCGCGCCCCAGCGGTCGCGACCCTTGATCGGGTACGAACCGAGGCTGAAGTCGGTGCCGAGCCCGATCGCCCGCGTACCACCGGTCCGGTCGGCGACGTGGTCGATCAGGTCGAGGAACTCGGCCAGGGTCGGGCGACGGCGCGACCCGGCGCGGTACACGAGCGGCCCCCAGTTCACCAGGCACACCACGCCGTCCCGCTCCGCCACGGCCCGGATCGTGGCGTCCGGCACGTTGCGCGGGTTGGGCACTACGGCGGCCGGGTTCGAGTGGCTGAAGACGACCGGCTCGGCGGACCGGTCGACCAGCTCGCGCGCCGAGCGGGGGCCGAGGTGCGTGCCGTCGAGCAGCACGCCGACCCGGTTCGCCACCTCGATCGCGGTGCGGCCCAGTCCGGAGAAGCCCGGATCGTTCGTGTCGAGCGCCCCGCCGCAGAGGCGGTTGTTGCGGTTGTACGCCGGGATCATCATGCGCAGGCCCAGCGCGTGCAGGAGCTCGAGCCGTTCCGGGTCGTCGCCCAGGATCTCGCCGTCCTGCGAAGCCAGCATCACGGTGGCGCGGCCCTCGCGCCAAGCGCGGCGCACGTCCTCCGCCGCGCCGGCGAGGTCCAGGTTCGGGGCTTCGGCGAGCCGGCGGCGCCACACGCGCATCGCGTGCAGCGCCTCCTCGAACGGAACGCGCGGCCACCAGGTGGTGACGGCGTAGCAGGCGACGCCGTGCCGGTGCGCGGCCGCGAAGTCGGCGTCGTTCCAGATCTGCACGCAGGCGTCGATCACCGGGAACGGCATCGGTCCGTCCAGCAGGCCGTGCGTGCCGCGGTTCGTGCGCTCGGCCTCCGACGGGACGGGCGCCGGCAGCGGATGCCCGGCGCCCGTCCCGTCGCCCGCCGCAGGTGCGGGCGGTGCAGCGCTCACGAGGCGCCGTCGCCTCCGCCGCCCGCCTCCTGCGCTTTGCGGTCGGCGATGCGCTTGGCGAACGTCTCGCCGCCCTTGCCCCACACCTCGGGCTCGAGTTCGTAGAGGATCACCTCGGTGCCCTCCGACTTGGCGCCGTTGGCGATCAGCACGTCGGTGATGCCCTTGATGATGCGGTCGCGCGTCTCTTGGTCGCGCTTGAAGATCTCGACTCGGACGATGGCCATGTCGTGCTCCCGTTCGGTCCCGTCCCCGGCCGGGGACGGGGTGGAAGGTCGGGGTTCAGGCGCCCCAGACGGTCTCGAAGACGCGCAGGAAGTTCTCGCCGAGAATGCCGGCGACGTCCTCGTCGCCGTAGCCGCGCTCCTTCAGCAGTTCGGCGACGCGGACGATCTCCGGGTAGCTCGAGAACCCTTCGGCGAACCGTTCCGGCGCGCGCCAGTAGGTGGTGACGTACTCGTTCATCTCGGTCATGACCGTCTTGTAGTGCGGTCCGTGCCGGTCGTGCGAGTGGGGCGGATAGGAGCCGAGGCTGAAGTCGGTACCGATCCCGATCGCCTTGGTGCCGCCGAGCAGGTCGGCGAGGTAGTCGACGTGATCCAGGTAGTCGTGCACGGTCGGCCGGGCGGTCATGCCCTTCTTGAAGATCAGCGGGCCCCAGTTCACGGTCCCGATCACGCCGCCCTTATCGGCGACGGCCTTGATCTGCGCGTCGTCGATGTTGCGGGCGTTGTCGACCACGCCGCGCGGGTTCGCGTGGCTGTAGACGACCGGGTTCGCGCTCGCCTCGAGGATGTCGAACGCCGACCGGCGCGACACGTGCGACAGGTCCAGCACCACGCCGACGCGGTCGCACTCCTCGACCACGTGCCGACCGAGGGCGGAGAGGCCGGCGTCGGTGTGCTCGAGCACGCCGCCGCAGAGCAGGTTGTCGCGGTTGTAGGCGGGGATCAGCATCCGCAAGCCCAGCTTCTGGAACGCTTCGACCCGTTCGGGCGAGGCGCCCAGGAACTCGCCGTCCTGCGACGCCAGCAGGAAGGTGGTGCGGCCGGCGGCCTTGGCCGCGCGGA
>SLSQ01000204.1 GCA_007130355.1 Trueperaceae bacterium | reverse complement strand
CTTCGCGGCCTTTGCAGAAAGCCACGGCGGCTTGGTCGCATGGACTCCCGACATGGGCTACCCGGCGATTATCTCGGTCGACGGCGGCAACACCGTCGCCACCTGGGGCGAGGCCACCGACAACGGCGCGTACCACACGCGCGGCACGGACGTCCCGGCCAAGGGCAACGTCGCCTGCAAGTACGAGTTCATGGTCGAGAAGTACACGAACCTGCCCGACGGCGCGAACTTCGACGTCGAGCTGACCACCGACTCCGACGGCTTCGGCACCCTCTACATCGAGGACGTCATGAAGGCGAACGGCATCGACCACGTCTTCACGACCGGCAACGCCGAGTTCAGCAGCGCCGGCAGCGACAACCTCGTGACCGTCGCACCGAACCACTTCTACGACGACTACGTCACGCAGTGGATCGACCTCACCGCCTCGCAGCCGGGCAAGCACGACCTCACCCTCACCTACACCCTGAGCGCCGCCGTCGCCGAATAAGGCACGCCAGCTCTAGGCAGTACGGAACCGGCACCCGGACGCGCGCGTCCGGGTGCCGTTCTCCAACGGCGCATCCAGCACCACGTAGGCGCCCGGCGCGGCCCCCCTATCTTGCCGAACGACCGACGGTTCCGCCGACCCGAACGTTCCGGGCGCGGGCCCTCCCGCAGCCGCAACGCCCGCACCCACGTGCACGGCCGACCGAGTCCCCGCCACTCTCATTGGAACGTGAGGTAGAAGACCCCATGCCGAGCCTCCCGAACCCGACGCCGGTCCGTGGCCGCGCGGCCGGCGCCCTCCTCGCCGTGATCTCCGCCCTCCTGCTCGCCGGCCCGTTCGCCGCCGCTCAGCAAGCGATCGAGGTCAGCCCCGCCAACCATCGTGCCTCGGTTCCTCCCGGAGGTGGACTCGACGGCGTGATCCTGGTCCGCAATCCGCTCGACGTGCCCGTGCCCGTCAACGTCCAACTGGCCGACTTCGTGCTGCAGCCCAACGGCGCCATCCGACCGCTGCCGATCGGCAGTCTGCCGACCTCGGCGGGCGCTTGGACCACCGTCTCGGACGACGTGCTGCTGCTCGACGCCGACGGCGAGATCGAGTTCCGCTACCGCGTCGACGTTCCCGAGGGCGCCGCCGACGGCACCTACTGGTCGACGATCGTGTTCCGCTCCGACCCGAGCGAAGAGCCGGACCTGGACGCGGAGGAGGACGAAGCGCTTCCCGACGACCTGCCCGACGACGTCCTCGAGGACATCCTCGCCGCCCCCGAGGAGGGCGCGGCCATCCGCTTCGTCGCACAGGTCGGCTACGTGCTCTACGTCGACGTCGGCGACCCGACGCGCGAGGTCCGCATCGCCTCGATCCGCTCCGACGGCGAACGCACCTTGGCGGTCGAGGTGCAGAACACCGGCAACGGCTACGTCCGGCTCGACGGACGGGTCGAGCTCCTCGACTTGGACGGCGAACCGGTCGGCACCGTGTCGTTCCCGGCCGCCGCGTCTCTGCCGGGCGGCGTGACCACGCTCACCGCCGAGGTACCCGCCCACATTGGCGAGGGCGCGTACCTCGCCGCCGCCGTCGTCGACGGCGGCGACGACATCGTCGCCGGACAGGCGCAGGTGGAGCTCCGGTGAGCGGTCCCGGCCGCCGCGCGCCGACACGCGTCGTCGCGAGCCTGCACGCCGCGGTCCTCGCGTTCACCCTGCTCGGTGCGCCCGCCACCGCGCAGAACGGCATCGACCTGCAGCAGGGCGTACGAACCGGCACCGGCTCCCTGCTGCGCGTATCCACCGAAGCGCTGACGTTCGACTTCGGAGCCGACGCCATCGGGTCGCGTGATCCCGACACGGCCCACCCCGCGACGCACGGTTCGCCGTTCCGGTTGCGGGCCGCCGTCCCCAGCGCCGCGGCCTGGGTACTCGAGGTCGACGTCGAGGTCCCGATCGAAGCCGAGAGCGCCGCCCCCCTCTCGACCCTGGTCCTCGAGCTGCGCACCGTCGCGACCGGCCCGGAATCCGTGCCCGGCTGCACCGGCAGCGGGGGCTGGATTCCGGTCGACGCGCCGCGGCTGCTGCTCGACCTTCGCGGTCCCGGCGAATGCGCGCTCGACGTCCACGCGCGGCTGCGCGGCCCCGCCCTCGAGGCGCCCGGCCGCTATCAGGGCCGCCTGACGTGGACCTTGCGACGCGCCGCGGAATGACCTTACCGGCGGCCGTGCGCGCGTGGGCGTGCCTCGCCCTCGCGGCTGTGGCGTGCGCCGGGTTCGGCCTCGCGCAGGACGAAGCGGTCGGCACCGCCGTCGAGGCGCGCCCCGGTTCGGTGGTGACGGTCCGGGCCGACCTGCCGAGCGACCCGCTGCCCACCGTCGACGCCGACGCGCGGCTGTTGCCGCTCGGCGTGACCTCGCCCCGCGACGGACGGGTCGTCGCGAGCCTGCTGGTGCGGCCCGGCGCTCTCGCCGGCGACGCACCGGTCTCCTTTCTCGGCGAGGACGGCGCGGTCCTGGCCGAACGCACGGTCGCCATCGCCCTCGCGCCCGACCTGCGGCTCGAAGCCGACGCGCCCGCCTTCGTCCGTGCCGGCGAAAGCGCCGAGGGCACCCTCCGTATCCGCAACGCCGGCAACGCCGACGACGTCGTGCGGCTCTCCGTCCGCAGCGGCGACGACCTTGAGCTCGAACGGACGACGTTCACGCTCGAGGCGGGCGAAACGGTCGCCGTCCCGTTCGTGCTGAGCGCCCGCGGCTTCGGTCCACGCAACGCGCGCATCGAAGCGGTCTCGTCGCTGAGCGCCGACGCGAACGACGTGGTGCTGCTCCGCTACGACGCGCTGGCGCTCGGAAGCGACGACCCGGACGCCCCGATCCTGCAGTACGCCGTGCCGCTCGGCATCGGCGTCGGGAGTTCCGGCTTCGAGTGGAGCGCCGGCCTCAGCCTCGACGGGGCGCTCTCCGATCTGGTGCGCACCAGCGAATCGGTCGACTTCCGGCCCGAGGGCACCTCCGTCGCCGTCGGCCTGCTCGGAGACGACTGGAGCGCCACCTACGGCCTGGACCCGGCCGGCGTGCACGACGCCTCGGTCGGCGTCGGCCCGGTGTCGGTGCAGGGGTCGTTCGCGCTCGATCGCGCGCCGGTGACCACCGTCTCCGTCACGCCGGGCGCCCTCGGCGTCCGCTACACCCGCGACTGGGGCGAACGCGGCCGCGACGACCTCACCCTCCGTTACGCCTTTCAGCCCGACGACGGCGTGCAGGTCACCACCGGCGTCGGCCTGCGCGGCGAGCCGGACGACTACGGCAGCTACCGCGTGCGTCCGCTGTTCGACGCCTCCCTCGCCTTCTCGACCCCGGACCTGACCGCCAACGTGCGCGGCTCCGTCGCGCCCGGCACCCGTGCGCCGTGGAACGCTTCGCTCAGCGCCGCCACCCGTCAGGTCGAACCGGTCTCGTTCCGCGCCTCGCTGTCGCTGTCGCCGAGCGGCTGGTCGGCCGTGCTGGCATCGACCCAGCGTGTGTCGGACGACGTGCGGTTGCAGCAGACGGTACGCACCCGCGACGGCACCCGGTTCGAGGCGCGCGCCGTCGGACGCTACGCGCCCGAAGGATCGCCGTTCGCGGCGACCCTGACCCTGACCGGGTCGGTCGCCGACGGCACCGTGCGGGGCGGCGCTGCGCTCGCTGCGACGTACGCCACGCTGCCGTGGTCGCACGCGGCCCGCATCACGGTCGGCCCGTCGGTGACGGCCGCCTACGGCATCGGCTACGCCGGACCGGGGTACTCGGTCGGCGGGTCGCTTCGCGTGCCCGTCACCGACGGTTGGTTGCCGACGCTCGG
>SLSQ01000254.1 GCA_007130355.1 Trueperaceae bacterium | reverse complement strand
GCGCGGCGCGTCGCGCGGCGTGCCCTCGGGCCGGCGACGCTCCTCCTCGCGCTGCTCCTGACCCTCGCGTCCGCCGCCCTCGCCGCGGCGGGCGACGGCGACGCCCCCGTCGACGACGGGCCCGGACCGGCCGCGGAGGCGCCGAAGACCGCCGACGGCCCCGACGAAGAGCGGGCGGACGGAGCGACCGGACTCGTGTCGTTCGGCGTCGCGCTCGGCCTGCCCTCCTACCGCACCGTCTCCGGGTCCGCCGCCTTCCAGTCCGGTCCGTTCGGCGTCGAGGCCCGTGTCGGGTACGGCGCGGGCGCCGGCGGCTCGGTCGGTCTGACCGGACGCCTCTACCCGCCCCTGCCCGGCCTGCCGGTCCCCGTCTGGGTCGGCGGCGGGGGCGCCTGGACCGGAGCCGGGCTGACGCCGCACCTCGCCGCCGGCGTGCACGTGCCGGTCGCGCGACGGTGGCGCGTCGACGCCGAGGCCGGCGTGGCCTGGCCGCGCCTCGGCTTCGAGCGCCACGCCACGCCCCACCTGACGCTCGGGCTGTCGTACGCGTTCTCCGTCGATCTCGAAGGGCGCGGCGGGGCCGGGGGAGGGAGCCACGACCGGGGCGACCCGTCCGGCCTGCCGACCGGGGCGACCACGGCCGCGTGCGCACCGCGACCGCCCGATCCGTCCCAGCTCGACGCGGCGGCACGACGGACCGCGCGTCGCTTCGTCGACGACGCCCGGGCGACCTACGGAAGCCTCTACCGGGACCCCCGCTGGACCCTCGAGGTGGTGCGGACCACGGTCCGGGACGACGTCGCCACCGTGGTCGCCCGCTACGACGGATCGGTCCGCGAGATCGCCAGCGGCGACCGGATCCACGCGCGCGGCGAGGCGACCGGAACCTACCGCTGGACCGGCTGCGCGTGGAGGACCGTCGGGTTCTCCTACGACTGAACCGCTGCGGCGGTGGCATGCTCTCCGCCATGAGCTTCTCGTGGGAGGCGTACCGCAGCGGAGCCACCGACGTCGCGCCGATCGTGGCGGGCATCCTGCCGTTCGGACTGGTGACCGGCGTCGCCGCCGCGAACGTCGGCCTGGCGCCGCACGAAGCGGTCGGCCTCTCCGCGCTCGTGTTCGCCGGGGCGTCGCAACTGGCCGGGCTGGCGCTGCTCGGTCAGGGCGCCGGCTTCGTGGTGATCGTGATGACCACGTTCCTGATCAACCTGCGCATGGCGATGTACAGCGCTTCGCTGGCGCCGTGGCTCGAACGGCTCCGGCCCGGGACGCGCCTCGGCCTTTCGTACCTGATCACCGACCAGGCGTACGCCTTCGCGATCCTGCGCTTCCCCCACGAGCCGCACGTCGGGCGGCGGCGCGACTACTTCCTGGGCACCGCCACGCCCCTGCTCGCCCTCTGGCTCGCGACCACCTGGGCCGGCGCCCGCCTGGGGGTCGAACTGCCGCCCTCCTGGCAGCTCGAGTTCGCGATCCCGCTGATGTTCCTGGCGCTGCTCGCGCCTGCCGTTCGGGACCGGCCCGGGCTGGTGGCCGCCGCCGTCGGGGCCCTCCTCGCGATCGCGTTGCGGGGGCTGCCGTTCAACCTCGGCCTGGTGATCGCCGCGTCGGCCGGCATCGCCGCCGGCGCGGTCGCCGAGGCGACCGGCTTCGGTCGGCGCGCGGACGCAGCGGCCTCCGCCGGGGTCTCGGAACGTGCTCCAGGCCGTGCTCCGGACCGGGGCGAGGAGCGGCCGTGAACCACGACGCGACGCCGCTGCAGCTGTGGATCCTGTTCGCCGCCATGGGCCTCGTCACCCTCGTCGCGCGCGCCTCGTTCCTGCTGCTTCAGGACCGCTGGACGATGCCGGCCGTGGTGCGCCGGGCGCTGCCGTACGTCCCGCCGGCGGTGCTGGCCGCGCTGGTCGCGCCGGCGCTGCTCGAGCCGAGCGGCCGCGAGCTGCTCGTGGCCGACGTCCGCTGGATCGCCGGCGCGGTCGCGGTGGCGGTCGCCTGGCGCACGCGCAGCATCCTCGCGACCCTCGGGGTCGGCATGGGCGTGCTCTGGCTCGCGACGGCGCTGGCCGGCGCGGTCGCGTGACCGCTCGCTCGGGGCGAGCCGGCTCAGCGTGCGGTCCACTCCGGTTCCGGCTCGATCGCTTCGGCCGGCGCGGGACCGGTGTCGGGCCAGCCTTCCGACGCGCGCGTCATCACCGGGCGGACGGTCATGTCGTCGGTCAGTTCGATCTGGCACGACAGGCGCGCTTCGCCCGCCAGGCCCTTCTCGGCGAGCTTCTCCTTCTCGGCGACCGTCATCGCCTGCGGTTCGCCCTCCTCGAACTCGACGCGGCAGGTGGTGCAGCGGGCCTTGCCGCCGCAGCGGTGGCCGATCTCGATCCCGAGCCGTTCGATGGCGAGGACCAGGCGGGTGCCGTGCGGGAACGATTCGGAGCGGTCTCCGACGGTGAGCGTGGGCATGGTGGGACCTCCTCGGTCCCGGAGGATACCGGTCGCGTCCCGCGCGGTACAGGATCGTGGGGTACCGTGCCCCGCTCAACCGAACAGGCGGCGGCGCGCCTGCGCCAGCTCCGGCAGCCGCAGCGCCGCGGAGGCCGCCAGGTAGGCCGCCGCGCCCGCCGTGCCGCCGACCGCCAGCCGTGCGGCCCAGCCGTACCAGTCGGGCGTCGGCACCGCGTGCGCGGCCAGGGCCGCCACGCCCGCCGCCGTCGCCGCGGCCGCGACGACCCGCACGAAGTGCCCGAGCGCCGGGCCGAGGGGAAGCCGTTCGCGGCGCGCCGTCAGGAACCCGAGCACCGCCAACTGCACCCACGCCGCCACCGCCGCCGCCCAGGCGAGTCCGGCCACGCCGAAGGCGGGGCCCCAGACCAGGAACAGCGCCCCCTGCACGCTCAAGAAGCCCACCGCCACGACGATCGGGACGCGCACCTCGCGGCGCACGTACCAGGAGCGGCTCAGCAGCTGGTGCAGCCCGAGCGGCGGAACGGCCAGGCCGATCCCGACGGTGGCGGCGACCGTGAGTTCGAGCCGTTGCGCGTCGAGGCCCCCGCCCGCCAGCGAGAGCCAGTCGAACACCACGCGGACCGCCGGTTCGGCGAGCGTCGCCAGCAGCGCGCCGGCGGGCACCGTCAGGAAGGCGATGAAGCGCAGGCCGTCGGCGAGGGTCCCGGCGAACGCTTCGGGCACCTCCTTGGCCAGGCGCGACAGCCGGGCGTACCACGAGAGCGCCGGACTCACCCCGAAGAGGCCGACCGCCATCGACAGGAACAGGTCGGCGTTGAACCAGGCGGTCTGACTTCCGGCTGGAAGGCCGTTCAGGACGCGGGTGGCGAGCACGTTCACCACCTGCCGGCCGCTGGTGGTGATCGCGAACGGCGCCATCAACAGGAGCACCCCGGCCAGCTCCGGATGCCAGGGTCGCAGGAACCCCGGCCAGAGCCCGGTCCGCAGCAGCACCGGCAGCTGCACCAGGAACTGCGCCGCGCCGCCGGCGGCGAAGGCGATCGCGAGCGGCATGGCGGCCCCGGGGAAGAGGAGCATGCCGGCCACGGCGACCACGTTCAGCGCGACCGGCGCCCAGGCGGGCGCGAAGAAACGCTCCTCGGCGTTCAGGATCCCCATCGCCCAGGCCGAGAGGCTGACCGCCGCCAGGAACGGGAAGACCGCCCGCGTGAGGCGGACGGCCAGCTCGGCGTCGACGCTGCCCTCGCCGCCCAGCAGCAACGCCACGATCCACGGCGCGGCCCAGGTCGCGGCCAGGACCAGCGCGCCGTTGGCGAGCACCAGCAGCGACAGCAGCGCGCCCGCCAGGCGCCGCGCCTCGGTCG
>SLSQ01000027.1 GCA_007130355.1 Trueperaceae bacterium | reverse complement strand
CGGCCCAGCCGTGCCGGGTCGGTTCCGGCGGCGGCGGAGCGCCGCGCAGCAGGTGCGCGGCGATTCGTTCGCTCACCCGGTAGGCGCGCCGGCTCTTGCCGACGTCGTGCAGCAGGGCGGCCCGGACCACCTCGGCGGGCGCGTCCGGCCGGGCCCGCGTCAACGCGCGCGCCACCTGCACGGCGTGCGCGCGGTCGCGGGGATCCATCGCGCGGTACAGGCTCCGCTCCGGCGCGTCGAGCCGCGCTTCGGCCCAGGCGTCGTCCGGTCGGGCCCACTCCGGCCGGATCCCGCGGAGGGTGCGCACGGCGGCTCGGAACGGCCAACTCCACGGCTTCATGAGCGCGAGCGTACCAACGGGGCGGCGGCGTCCTGGACGCCTACGCTATGCTGACGGGCGACTCCATGACGCGCCCCGACCCGCTCCCCACCGTTCCGTGTCCGTCCCGCGCCCCGGCCCGCGCCGGCGGGCCTCTCGGCCCCCGTGCCACGGCCGTGCTCGCGCCTCTTCTCGCCCTCTTGCTGACGCTCTTCGCGGGCTTCGGTGCGGCCCAGGTCGTGCCGGAGGGCGCGGTCCGCTCCGGGCCGCTCGCGCTCGAGGGCGACGACCCGGAGGCGCTCGCCGACCGTGCGGTCGAGGTCTGGCTCGAACAGGAGCCGGCCGACCTGGCCACGCTGAGCCGTACCGACGTCGAGGCGCTGTGCGAGGCGTTGCCGGCCCTGTTCGTCGCCCCGCCCCCGCCGGAGGGCACCACGGTCGAGCTGGACGACCGCCGCGAACGGCCGACCGAGGAGGAGGACACGCGCCGCTTCACCTACGCAGCCGAGGTGCCGCCCGAGCGGCTGATGGTGGTCGAGGTCGTGGTCCGGAGCGTGCCGGAGACGGACGGCTGGATCGTCGAGCGGACCGGCTTCCAGACCGAAGCGCCGCGCGGTCGGCCGTGGCTCCAGAGCCGGGAGGCGGGGCTCGGCTTCCTGCTGTTCACGGTGCTGGTAGCGGCGGCCGCCTGGCGGTCGCGGCCGTTCCGGCGTTGGCTCGGGGCCGGCGTGGCGTCGATCCGGGCCCACCGACGCCTGGTCGCGTTCACTATGATCATTGGCTGGGCGCTCGTGTTCGCCGGGCTGAGCACCGGCGCCCAGCTTCCCGACGCCTGCGAGACGGCGGTGCTCGCCATCCTCGGCGACACGCTCGAGTCGGTCGGCGCGGTTCAGGCGCTGCAGAGCGGCGACGTGGCGCGCACGGCGGCGGTGATCTTCTACCAGAACTTCGTGGTGGTCACGCTCGGCGCGCTGTTCGGAAGCGCCCTGCTGCTCGGCCTGCCGGCCTACCTGCTCGCGGGCGTCTCCTTCTTCGCGCAGACGGTCGCGTTCGGTACCATCGGGCTCGGCGGCGGAGCGGCCTTCGTGATCACCGCGATCCTGTTCGTGATCGAGTTCACCGCCTACTTCCTCGCCGTGTCGGGGGGCGGCATGGTGCTCGTCGGCCTGATCCGCGGCGGGCTCGAAGGGCTCGGCCAAGGCTACCGGCGGCTGTTCTCGCTGATCCCGATCGTGGCCCTGATCCTGCTCGTGGGCGCCTGGTACGAGGCGATCGTGCTGCTGCTCTAGGCGCCGGCCGGGTCCGCTTCGGCCTCCGACGGCCCGTAGCCGCAGGCGGCGGCGACGTCGAGCAGCGACGTCGCGGTCGCGAACCGTGCGGCGCCCGGACCGCACGCCACCGTCGGCACCGCCGCTTCGGTGTGCGACCGGTGACGCAGGTCCTCGAGGTTGCCGTGGTCGCTGGTGAGGACGACGGTGAGGTCCGAGGGACGTGCCTCGAGCAGTCCGCCCATGAAGGCGTCGAGCAGCGTCACCAGGCGCAGCGCGGCGTCGCGGTCGGCCCGGTGGCCGGCCCGGTCGGTGGTCCACACGTCGAAGAAGGCGACCGCGCGGTCGGACGCCAGCCGGGCGAGCCGGCGTCCGGCCGCTTCGGCCCCGGCCGGACCGGGCCGCACGCCGCCCGGCGGCTCGGCCCCCATCCGGGCGAAGGCGTCGCCGTCCAGGTCCGCCGACACCGCTTCGCCGCGGCGGTAGGCGTCGAGGTCGGGCAAGGTCGCTCCGGCACGGACGGCGCACCCGGCGGGCACGTTGAGGCGCATCGGGCGGCGGGGGCGTTCGAGCGCCTGGAAGTAGCCGGGCGGCGACGCCCCGGCCCAGCGGAGGGCGTCGGCGCCGTGCCGCGCCGCCGCGCGGGCGAACAGGTCGCCCTCCCGTTCCAGGAACCGGATCAGAGTCGGGCCGGGCCACGGTCCGTAGTGCCGACCCATCGCGCGGGCGGCGTTCCGGCCGCTCAGCAGGGTCGCCTGCCCGGTCGCCGACTGCGGCAGGCCGGGCACCGACAGGCGCGCGTCGAGCGTCCGCACGTGGGCGCCGTCTTCGCCGCGCGCCCCGTCCGGAACGGCCCGGAGGTCGGCCCAGGGGCGCCCGGCGAACGCGTCGAGGGCCGGGGTTGGGACCGCCGCGAACGGGTCGATGGCCGGGTCCCCGCTGCCGACCCCGACCCCGTCGAGGAACACGATCGCGAGCGGACCGTTCAGGCGCCGACGCCGATCGCGGCGGAGGCCCGCGCCATCGTCTCGGCCGCGGTGGTGCGCGCGCGCTCGGCTCCCTTCGCGAGGATCGCGTCGAGCTCGGCCGGATCGTCGGCCAGCTCGCGGTACCGCTCCTGGATCGGCCCCAGGGCGTCGAGGATCGCGCCGAGCACCGCCTTCTTCAGGTCGCCGTAGCCGCCGCCGGCGAACCGCTCGGCCAGCTCGTCGACCGCGTCGCCGGTCAGGCTGGCGTGGACCCCGAGCAGGTTGCGGACGCCCGGCCCCGCGTGCTCCGGGCGGAACTCGCGACCGGAGTCGGTGACGGCGCTCATCACCGTCTTCTTGATCCGCTTCTCGTCGGCGAGCAGGGGCACGGCGTGCCGGTCGCGTTCGCGGGCGAGCGACTTCGACATCTTGACCTCGGGGTCGTCGAACCCCATGACGCGCGCGCCGCTCTTCGGGATCTCCGCCTTCGGGAGCCGGAAGGTGTCGCCGAACAGCCGGTTGAACCGACCGGCGATGTCGCGCGTGAGCTCGACGTGCTGCACCTGGTCCTCGCCGACCGGAACCAGGTCGGTGTCGTAGAGAAGGATGTCGGCCGCCTGCAGCACCGGGTAGTCGAGCAGGCCCACCGAGACCGAGTCGCGCCCCTCGCTCTTGCTCTTGAACTGCGTCATCCGGTACAGCCAGCCGAGCGGCGTGGTGCAGTTGAGGAGCCAGGCGAGCTCGGCGTGCTCGCGCACGTGCGACTGCACGAACACGGTGCTCCGGTCCGGATCGATGCCGCAGGCGAGGTAGAGCGCCGCCACCTCGCGGCACTTGTCGCGAAGGCGCGCGGGATCGATCGCTTCGGGCACGGTGATCGCGTGCAGGTCGACCACGCAGAACACGTTCTCGCGCGCGTCCTGCCGCTCGGTCCAGGGGCGCAGCGCGCCCAGGTAGGTGCCGAGGTGCAGGTCGCCCGACGGCTGCACGCCGGAGAACACGCGGGGGCGGCGCTCGGCGGAGGCGGTGGGGCCGGCGGGTCCGTGCGGCTCGGTTCCGGTTCGGTCCATGAGCGCAGAGGATAGCACCGGCGCCGCGGCGCCGGTCGGCGTCAGGGAAGCACGCGTCCGACCCAGGCGAGGGGGTCGGTGGGGACCTCGTCGATCCGCATCTCCCAGTGCAGGTGCGGTCCGGTCGAGAGGCCGGTGCTGCCGACGGCGCCGATCACGTCGCCGCGCCGGACGATCTGACCGACCTGCACGTCGATGCG
>SLSQ01000015.1 GCA_007130355.1 Trueperaceae bacterium | reverse complement strand
GGCGGCTTCGCCGCCTTCGGCCTCGTGACCGCGCTCGGCGTTCTCTGGCTGGGCCGGCGGCCGTGAGCCCGGAGCGACCGGCCGCCGACGACGTGCGGGTGGCCCGCCGCCTGCGTGCCGCCTTCGGTCCGCTGTACGAGGTCCTGATCTCCGAGGCGCCGGAACGTGCGGCCTGGACGCGCCTGGGGTGGGACGAGGTCGAGACGGCGATGCGACGCGCCCGCGAACGGGTCCTCGAGCCGGGGCACGCGCTCGGCTTCCGCACCCTGCTGAAGCAGGAGCTCGACGCCCGCTGCGACCTGGCGCCGCCGGTCATGCCGTTCGAGGCGTCGGTCCTCCCCGGCGACCGGGCGGTGCTCCAGCGCGCCTGGCGCGACGACGTGCGCGCCCGGGAACGCGAGCGGTCGTCGCAGGAGCGACGCGACCACCTTTGGCAGCAGGCGGCGCGCCTCGCGCGCGGCGAGCCGGCACGCGGCGAGGCGGCGCCCGCCGACGACGACCCGGAGCGCTGATCGGAGCGGAACCGCGCGTCGCCGGGACCCCGCACGGTTCCGGCCGGACGGGTTGCGCGACGTCGCGACCGGGCGGGCCCGACCTAGCCCGGGCCGCCGCCGAGTCCGAGCAGCGCGAAGGCGAACGGCGCGAGCGCACCGGTGGCGATCGCCGAGGCGCCCATCGCCAGACCGGCGAGGGCGGTCGGGAGCTCCCGCCGCTCGCTGGCGACGGCCGCCGTGCCGATCCCGTGGCTGGCGGTCCCGACGGCGATGCCGACCGCCTCGTCGCTCGAACGCAGCGTGCGCCGGAGCACCGCCGGCCCGAAGGCGGCGCCCACGATCCCCGCCGCGATGATCAACGGCACCGTCAACGCCGCATCCGCTCCGACGCGGCCGGCCAGGTCGACGCCGACGGCGCTGCTGACCGACTTGAGCGCGAGCGCCGCCTGCAGTTCCGGACCCGCTCCGGCCCAGCGGGCCACGAGCGGCGTCGTGACCAGGCTGAAGGCGGTCCCGATCGTCACGCCGCCCAGCAGCGGCGCGGCCCAGCGGCCGAGGGCGCGGCGCTGCCGGCACATCACCCAGCCGAGCGCGACGACCGCCGGGCGCAGCGCCCAGACCAGCGGGTCGGTGCCGGTCTCGTAGGCGGACAGCGGCAGGCCGGCCGCCGCCACGAGCGCCACCCAGGTCGCGACGGTGAGCCCGACCGGGTTCGTCCACGGCACCGTCCAGCGGGCGTGGATCCGTTCGGCCAGGACGAAGACGAGGATCGTTCCGAGCCCGGCCGCGACGGCGGCCAGCGCGCTCGTCATCGCTCGCCGCCCGTGTCGGAGTCGGACGCCCGCGCGAGCAGGGCGGCCGCGCCGGCCGCCACGCCGAGGGTGAGGACCGTGCCGAGGCCGACCGCGAGCACGATCGCGAGCCACTGTTCGCGCACCAACGGTCCGTAGGCGGCGATGCCGACGCCGACCGGCACGAACAGCAGCCCCAGCCAGCGCACCAGCAGCGCCGCGGCACGACGCACGCGCACCTCGGGGATCCAGCCCCGCTCGAGCGCCAGGAACAGCAGGATCATGCCCCACACCGAGCCGGGCAGCGGCAGCCACGGCGTGAGCGCGGCGATTCCGGCACCGACCGCCCAGAGGGCGGTGAGGAGGACCAGGCCGACCCCCAGGTCGGCGAAGGCGGCGCGTCGGGTCCCGCCCCAAGCGCGGGCCGCTGCGCGCTTCGGCGGCTTCGGGTCTCGGGGTGCGTGGGCGTCCGTCACGTCGCAGAGCGTACCCTTCGGTGCCGGCACCGGCCCCGTCCCACCGGTCGCTCCGAGCCCGGCCGGCCCCCGTATGCTGGGCCCATGGCCAGCAACGCCCGCATCGCCGCCGACCTCGCGAAGATCGCCGACCTGCTCGAGCTGACCGACGCGAACCCGTTCCGCGTCCGCGCCTACCGGAACGCCGCCCGCACCGTGCAGGACGCGCCCCGTCCGCTGGCGGAGCGGGTGCGCGCCGGCGAGGACCTGCGGAGCCTCCCCGGCATCGGCAAGGAGATCGCGGCGCAGATCGTCCGCAAGGTCGGCGGCGGCGCGATGGAACCGCTCGAGGAGCTCGCCGGGGAGGTGCCTCCCGGCCTGCTCGAGGTGGTGCGCGTGCCCGGCGTCGGCCCGAAGCGGGCCCGGGTCCTCTGGCGCGAGCTCGGCGTCGACGGGCTGGACGCCCTCGAGGCGGCGGCGGAGGGGGGCCGCATCGAAGGCTTGAAGGGGTTCGGCGCCAAGACGCAGCAGGCGATCCTCGCCGGCGTCGCGTCGGTCCGCCGCTTCGCCGAGCGCGTGCGCCGGGCCGACGCGGGGCGCACGGTCGCTCCGTTGGTCGCCTGGCTCGAGGCGGACGAGGCGGTCCGGCGCCTCGAGATCGCCGGCAGCTTCCGGCGCGGCCGGGACACGGTCGGCGACCTGGACCTGCTCGTCGACACCGACGACCATGAGCGCACCATGGCGCGCTTCCGTGCCTACGACGACGTCGACCAGGTGCTCGGTTCGGGCAGCGAGAAGACCTCGCTGACGCTCTCGGACGGACTCCAGGTCGATCTGCGGGCGGTGCCGGCCGAGAGCTTCGGGGCGGCGTTGCAGTACTTCACCGGCAGCCAGGCCCACAACGTCCGCCTCCGCAAGCGGGCGCAGGAGCGCGACCTGCGCCTCAACGAGTACGGGCTCTGGCGGCCGAGCGACGAGACCCGCGTCGCCGGCGCCGACGAGGCGGAGCTGTACCGTGCGCTCGGGCTGCCGTGGATCCCGCCGGAGCTGCGCGAGGACCGGGGCGAGATCGAAGCGGCGGAGGCGGACGCGCTGCCGAGGCTGCTCGAGCGGGGCGACCTGGTCGCCGACCTGCACGTGCACAGCGACTGGAGCGACGGCACCGCCGACCTTCGCACGATGATGCGGGCGGCGAGGGAGCACGGACTCTCGGTGCTCGGCTTCGCCGATCACGGCCCGGCGCTGCGGATGACCGGCGGTCTGGACCGCGCCAAGCTGCTGCGCCAGCACGAAGCGCTGGCGGAGTTGTCCGACGCCGTACCCGGCCTCACCGTGCTGCGCGGGCTCGAGGTCGACGTGCACGCCGACGGCGGGCTCGACCTGGACGACGAGGCGCTGGCGCTGCTCGACGTGGTCACCGTCTCGGTGCACGGCGCCTTCGACCTCTCCGAAGCGAAGCAGACGGAGCGCCTGGTGCGGGCCGTCTCGCATCCGCTGGTCCACGTGCTGGCCCACCCGACCGGCCGCCTGATCGGCCGGCGGGAGGGGATCCGCGTCGACCTCCACGCGGTGATCGAGGCCGCCGCGGCGCACGGCGTGGCGCTCGAGATCAACGCCAACCCGGCCCGCCTGGACCTGGACGAGCGTTGGGCGCGCACCGCCCTCGAAGCGGGGGTGCCGCTCTCGGTCGCCTCCGACGCGCACGGTCCGGAGGGGTTCGCGGTGCTCGAGCACGGGGTGCTGCAGGCGCGCCGGGCGTGGGCCACGAAGGATCGCGTGATCAACGCCTGGCCGCTCGCGCGACTGCGGAGCTTCCTCGCCAAGGAGCCGTAGGGGACCGTCCAGCGCGAACCGGAGCCGGCCTGGGCGCGGCGGTATGCTGCCGGCCGCGCGCGGCGCCCCGCGCCGCGCCGGGAGGTCCGCGCCATGGACGAGATCGATCCGGAACGCCTGCAACGCGCCTTGGACGCGCGTGCCGAGAGGGAGCTGCACCTCCACCTCGAGACGACCACCGGTACCTATTCGGCGATGGGTCCGGACAGGGTTCCCGCCTGCATCGCCTTCGCCCGGAACGTGCGGGTCCGCTACCTCCGGGGCGCCGTGCGCGGCACCGGCCCGTACCGCGTGGGCCTCAAGACCGACGGCGGATGGGTGTACGGCGACGGGCTCACCCACGCGACCGAGACCGACGACGGCGCGCTGCTGATGGCCGGCTACGACGAGCGCGGCCGCCTGCGCATGGCGTTCCAGCTGAGCGAGCGACCGTTCCGGGAGGGCGCGGCGTGAGCGCCGCCGCCGCGAGCGACGGGACGCGCCGCGCCCGCGAGACGGGACCGGAAGCGGTCGCCGGGGACGCCGCGAAGCTGCCGAGCCCGAACGTGCACGGCCCGGTCGCGCGCCGGCACCTGCTCGTGGTCCTTCCCCACCCCGACGACGAGAGCTTCGCGGCCGGCGGGACGATCGCGATGCACGCCGACGCCGGCGTGCCGGTCACCTACCTGTGCGGCACCCACGGCGACATGGGGCGGAACATGGGCACGCCGTTCTTCGCCCACCGCGAGTCGCTCCGGGACGTGCGCGAGGCGGAACTGCGCGCCGCCTGCCGCATCCTGGGGTGCGCGCCACGCCTGATGGGCCTGCGCGACAAGACGGTCGAGTTCGAGGATCCGGACGTGCTGGCGGCGCGGATCGCGGGCGAGATCCGGTCGGCGGGCGCCGACCTGGTGATCACCTTCCATCCGGGCCGGGCGGTCCATCCCGACCACGACGCGATGGGCGAGGCGACGGTGCGGGCGGTCCGGTCGCTGTCCGAGGCGGAGCGCCCGACGGTGTGGACGGTGGCGGTCGGCGACCGCGAGGCGCTCGACGCCGAGCTCGGTCCGCCCGACGTGGTGGTCGACGTGCGTGCCTTCGGCGCGCGAAAGCTCGACGCGCTGCGGGCGCACGCGTCGCAGACCACCGCCCTGTTCGCCCGCATGGAGGAGGAGGGCGACGACGCCGAGGCGCTGCGCGCCCAGATGGAGCGGGCCGGCACCGTCGAAGCGTTTCGGACCTGGGCCGCTTAGACCGCACTGCGCACCGGAGCGGCGCACCAACTTCGGCACCGTGCGCCGCCATACGGCCGCTTCGCCTCGCTCCGTTGTAGTCTCGAGTCGGCCCGTACCGCACCGGGCCGGTCCGGAGGTCGCACCGTGCCGCACGACCCGAACCCCTTCGTCGAAGCGAAGATCCTCGTCCCGCCCGACCGAGTCGCGGAGTTCTACGCCTGGGTCGCCCGCTGGCTGGCCGGCGAGGCGCTCCTGCCGGCCGCGCGCCGCGGCGCCCGACGTTCGCGCCGCGCGAGCGGTCCGGCCGCGAGCAGCTACGCGCCGATCGGCGCCCACTTGGACGCCCTGGCCGCCGACGAGGCGACGCTGACGTTCGCCGAGGTCGAACGGATCGTCGACCGAACGTTGCCGACGTCGGCGCGCACCCACCGTGCCTGGTGGGCCAATACCGACGCGCACTCGCAAGCGCGCACCTGGCTGGCGGTGGGCTGGCGGGTCGACGCCGTCGACCTCGAGGCCGGCACCGTCAGGTACGTGCGCGACTGACCTCGCCCGAACCCGAGCCGGCCGCCGCGTAGCGCCCCTCCTCGGCCGCGTTCTCCTCGGTCCGTTCCCCGTCGGACAGTTCCGCGGGCGGCAGCAGGATCGCGGCGAAGAGCGCCAGGACGGTGATGCCGACGGCGATCCAGAACACTTCGGTCAGGCCGCCGCCGAGCAGCGCGCGGAGGTCGTGCACCAGCGCGTCGAAGCCGTCCACGCCGACCTGGGCGACCACCACGTCGCGGACCGCCGCCAGGCGGACCGGGTCGGTGAGCAGGTTCGGATCGGCGAGCGCGTCGACCACGGAGGCGGGCAGGCCACCGTCGCCGCTCGGCAGCACCCGCTCGAGTCCGGACCGGACGTGCGCGGCGACGATCGTCCCGAACACGGTCACCCCGACGGTGCCTCCGATCTGGCGGAAGAACTGGTTCGTGCCGGTCACCGCACCCAGCCGGTCGGCGGGCAGCGCGTTCTGGGCGGCCAGCGTGAGGAGCGAGTTGGTCGGACCGATGCCGATCCCGAGCAGGACCATGACGAGGACCAGCTTCAGGGTGCTCGTGTCCGGGCCGAACCCCGCGGTCAGGGCGAACCCGACGGTCATCGCGACGAGGCCGGAGACGACCCAGCGACGGTACCGACCGGTCCGGCTGGTCAGCGCTCCGGCCACGGTCGAGCCGATCACCACGCCGATCATCATCGGCGCGAGCGCGAAGCCGGACGCGGCGGCGCTGCCGCCCTGCACGCCTTGGACGAACAGCGGCAGGTAGATCACAGCGCCGAACAGGCCCACGGCGCTGAGGAGGGTCGCCACGTTCACGAACAGGAAGGTCCGGTCCCGGAACAGCCTCGGGTCGAGGGTCGGCTGGGCGCTCACGAACTGCGACCGCACGAAGCCGATCGCGCCGATCGTGCCGACGGCGAACGCCCCGATCACCCACGGATCGTTCCACGGTCGCGCGACGCCGGCCCAGGTGAGTCCGACCAGGGTCGGGACGGTCGCCACGATCAGCCAGGCGGTGCCGGGGAGGTCCAGGCCCTGGTCCGGCTTGCGGACCGACTTCGGCAGGAAGCGGCGCACCGCGACGAACGCGAGCAACGCGACCGGCACGTTCACGAAGAACACCCAGCGCCATCCGATCGCGTCGGTGATCAGGCCTCCGACCACCGGACCGACGATGCTGCTGATCCCGAACACGGCACCGGTCCAGCCCTGGTAGCGGCCCCGTTCCCGGGGCGCGAAGATGTCGCCGATCGCCGCCCAGCTCATGCTGATCAGCACGCCGCCGCCGACCCCCTGCAACGCCCGGAAGGCGATCAGCTCGCCCATCGAGCGGGAGAGGCCGGCGAGCAGCGCCGCGACGGTGAAGATCACGATCCCGACCATCAGAACGCGGCGTCGGCCGACGATGTCGCTGATCCGTCCGGAGATCGGGAGCACCACGGTCGCGGCCAACGAGAAGGCGGTGAACGCCCAGGCGTACAGGTCGAACCCCTCGAGCTCGGCGATGATCCGGGGCAACGCGGTGCCCACGACCGTCATGTTCAGCGAGGAGAGGAACAGCACCGTCAGCACGCCGGCGAACGCCAGGTGCTTCTCGCGCTGGGTCGCGCCGCTCACTGGGGTACCTCGTCCGGGTCGGGGGGCCCGGCCAGCGCGGAGGGCGCGGGCGGGTCGACGTTCGGCGCGAGGCTCGCCAGTCCTTCGGCCAGGTCGGCGGCGCGGTCGGTCGACAGCTCCGGCCAGGCGTCGGCCAGCGCCTGGGAGAGGGTCCGGCGGGCCTCGTGGACCAGCGTACGGCCCGAGTCGGTGAGGCGCAGCGAGACGCTCCGGCGGTCGTCGTCGTCGGGGGTGCGGGCGACGGCGCCGCGGGCGACCAACCGCTCGAGCGTCCGCGTCACCGTCGGGGGCGCCAGGTTCAGGGCGGAAGCGACCCCACCGGGCCGGGTCTGCCCGCGATCGAGGGCGCCGAGCACGAACGATTCGCGGAGGGTGAGGCGCAACTCCTGCCGAAGGGCGTCGTCGATGACGCCCTCGAAGCTGCGTTCGAGCCGGAGCAGGCTGCGTGCGAGTTCGAGGAATGCGTCCTGCCGCTCGGATAGTTCCATCCGAAATAATTTAGCACGGAAGGATCGCTCCGCCGCGTCGGACGCGACGTGCCGTCGCGCTACTCGAGCAGCCCGTGCTCGATCGCCCAGCGCACCAACTCGGCGCGGGTCCGGACGCCCAGCTTCTCGCTCGCGCGCTCGCGGTAGGTCGCCACCGTCTTCTCGCTGATCCCGAGTTCGCCGGCGATCTCCCGGTAGGTCGACCCGTACGCGATCCGTCGGACCACCTCGTGCTCACGGCCGGTGAGGCGCACCCCCTTCGACGGATCGGGGGTCGCCATCTCCCGCGCCAGGTCGGCCAGCAACCGTGCCGGCACGTGGTACTCGCCCCGGAGCACCGCACGGATCGCGTCGTTCAGCTGCGTCTCGACGCTCGACTTCGGCACGTAGCCCGATCCGCCCGCCTCGAGGAAGCCCTGCACGTACTCGGGGTCCTCGTGCATCGACAGCGCCACCAGCCGCGCCTCGGGCGCCAACGTGCGCAGCCGACGCGCCGTCTCGATGCCGCTGAGACCGGGGAGCGAGAGGTCGAGGAGCACGACCTGCGCTCCGCTGTCGGCGACCCGCTCGAGGGCCTCCTCGCCGCTCTCGGCCTCGCCCACCACCTCGAACCCGTCCTGGGCACGAAGCAGCATCGTCACCCCGGCCCGTACGATGGCGTGGTCGTCGACGACGAAGATGCGGACCGGCTGCCCCATGGCGTCCATCGTAGCCCGCCACCCCGGTCGGTTCGCAGGTACGTTCGGCGTCAGTCGTTCGGCGCAGGCGCGGGAACGCGCGCGTGCACACTCGTGCCACGTTCCGGTCCGCTCTCGATCCGGAGCTCGCCGCCGGCCAGCTCGATCCGCTCGCGCATGCCGTGCAGTCCGAGACCGTCCGAAGCGCCGGCCGGATCGAAGCCACGACCGTCGTCCTCGACCACCAGGTCGATCTGGTCGCCGGCGCCGATCGCGACCACCGAGGCGGACGCCGCCCCGGCGTGTCGCGTGACGTTCGTGAGGGCCTCCTGCACCACCCGGTAGAGCGCCGTCGCCAACTCGGGCGGCAGGGGCGGCACGCGTACGGTCGCCTCGACCCGGAGGCCGGTCCGACGCTCGACCTCGCGCGCATGCCGGGCGACGGCCGCTTCGAAACCCAGCTCGGCGAGGACCGCGGGGTGCAGGTCCTTGGCGAGCCGGCGCACGTCGCTGAGGACGCCCACCACGAGCCTCTTGAGGTGGTCCCGCTCGGTCCCTGCCGGCAGCCGCTCGAGACCGAGCGAGAGGCCGGTGAGCGCCTGACCGACCTGGTCGTGCAGGTCGCGCGACAGGCGGGCGCGCTCCTCCTCCTGGGCGTGGAGCAGCCGCTGCAGCAAGCGTGAGCGGTCCGCCTCCTTGCGCGTCAGCGCGTCGTGGAGCGAAGCCCGCTCGAGCGCCGAATCGACCAGTTCGACCACCGACCGCAGGAAGGCGTCCGACACGTCCCGCGCATGATCGCTGGCCGCCATCGCCAGCAGTCCGCGGTCGCCGATCGGAATCAGCCACCAGCGTTCGCGCCGCACCGGCGCGCCCTCCCGGATCGCCGCCCGGGCGTGATCGAGCAGGCCGGGGCGGAGCGGACAGGCGTCGATCGAATCGAACGGGCAGGCGCCGACCGAGACCGTCTCCGGTTCGCCCTCCCGCACCCGGTACGCTTCGCCGCAGGCGAACCAACCCATCTCGACCAGGGTGGTCAGCGCGGCGGACAGCACCGCCACCGGCTCGGCGGTGGCGGCCGTCCGCGCGCCGAGCCGGTGCAGCGTCTCGAGCTCGTGCGTGCGGCGGCCCTCCGCGCTCCGCGCGATCAGGGTCGGAGCGCGCACGGACAGGTGGCGGATCCCATCGTTCAGTCGTCCCGCTCCTTCGCACGCTCCGGACGGACCACGAGCACCGGTACCGACGCGTTCCGCAAGGTGCGCTCGGCCACGCTGCCGAGCAACGCCCGCGTCACGCCGGAACGTCCGTGCGTCGCCATCGCGATCAGGTCGACCTTCTCCTCCCGGGCGGTCCGGGCGATCTCCTCGGCCGGATCGCCGAACGCGGCGACGACGGCGACGGTCCAGCCGTCCTTCTCGAGGCGCCGGGCTTCGGTCTCGAGCTCGTCGCGCAGACGCTGCCGCGCCGAGTCCCACTCCTGGCTCTGGTACACGTGCGCGCGCTCCTCCGGCTCGGGGATCGTCACCGCGGCGGAGGCGGTACGACGCTCGTGACCGCTCGGAATCTGCGGCGGCGACGAGGCGACGCGCAGCAGCGTCAGCCGCGCCCGCTCGGGACCGAAGGCGGTACGCACCGCCGTCAGCGCCGCACGCGAGAGGTCGGAGCCGTCCAACGGAACCAGCAGGTGCATGGTGCTCACGATGCGACCTCCTCGGCCGGTCGGTCCGGGTTCCGCTCGTCCGGCTCGTCGCCGCCGCGGAGCACGAGCACCGGCACCGGGCAGCGCCGCAGGGTCAGCTCGGCGACGGAACCGAACACGAAGCGGTCGAACCCCTTCCGACCGTGCGTGCCCATGACCACCAGATCGTGCTCCTTGGCGAGGTCGAGGATCGCGTCGGCGGCCCGGCGGTTCTCGATCAGTTCCGCCCCGGCCTCGACGCCCGCCTCCTTGGCGAGCTCGAGGGCCTCGTCGAGGATCTCCCCGGCGGCCCGCTTCAGGTCCTGGTAGAGGTTCGCGGAGTACGGCAGCGCCTCGGGCGCGGCGTACCCGGCCAGGAGCGGGTTCTCGAGCACGTGCACGAAGGTCACGCGGGACCCGTGGTCCTTGGCGAGCCGCAACCCTTCGCGCGCGGCCTTGCGGGCGGTGACGCTCCCGTCGGTGGGAATCAGCATGCGGTCGTACATCGGCGCCTCCTCTCGGCGGCCCGGCTGGCTGGCCGCGTAGGCGCTCCGTGCGCGCCTACGCTCAGCGTGGCACGAAACCGGACGCCGCGCCAGGGTCCGACCGACCACGCGCCAGCGCCCTTTCCCGGACGCCGCCTGTCGGAAAGGGACCGACCGCCGGGCACGGTCGCCCGTGGTCTCCTCAGGTCGACGGACCTGGTGGCGTCCCCCGGCAGCCCGCAGCCACCGGGTCCGTCGCTTTCGTTCCGCGCCTCGTCCCCCCTACCGTTCCGTTCCCTCTGCGGCGCTCGTGCGCCCGCGCGCGCCGTTCCGCGGCGTCGCGGACGGCGTCCCGGCGAGCAGCGCCGCGCGCCAGCGCCAGCGACGCGCGAGCTCGTCCGTCCGCTCGACCGCCCGCTCCCAACGGAGCGTCGACAACGACGGCGCGCCGCGGCGGATGCCCAGGCCGTCCCGAAGCTCGCGGACCGCGTCCGCACCGGACCGGTCGACCAGCAGCACCGTCCACGCGCACGGCGGACGGCGCGCCAACCGGTCGGCCGCCCGGACCCGGGCCGGCACCCCATCGGCGCGCAACCGTCGGGCGGCCAGGACCGCGGCGCGCCGCGCCGCACCGTTCCGGTCGCCGTAGACCAGCAGCATCTCCACGAAGCTCCTCCTCCGGGGCCGCTCCCGCATCGCGTCGCCAACGGTCGTACGCGCCACGCTACGTCCCGTCCCCGGCCGCTGCGAAGCGGCGCACGTCCGACGGCCGGGGTCGGAGTTCGTCCGACGGCCACGAGAGGGGCCGTGCTAGCGTGGGATCGCCGAACCCGGACGCACCGCGCCGTCGCCCGCCAGGGGCGACGGGCGACGGCACTTGGAGGGCGAACATGCGCATCCTGCACCCCACCGACTTCTCGAAGACGGCCGAAAAGGCCCGCACCGTCGCCACCGCGATCGCGGAACGCAGCGGCGGGACGCTCCACGTGGTGCACGTACAGGAACGGTTCGAGGACGCCCAGGGCGGGCTCCGCCCGACCCGCGACACGGTCGATGCCGAAGCGATCCGCAGGATCGAGCAGCTGCGCGCCGAGGAGACTCGGCGCCTGCAGGAGCGCTTGCGGAACCTGTCCGGCGACGGCGGGAGCTGGGATCTGCGCTGGGGCCACCCGGTCCGCGAGCTGCTCGAGGTGTCGAAGAACCACGACCTGGTGGTGATGGGGGCGCACGGCGCGAACCGGCTCGACGCCTACTTCCTGGGCGGCATCGCCGGCCGCCTGGTTCGCCGCGTGCGGGTGCCGGTGCTCACCGTCCGCGACGAGTCGGAGACCCGCGACGTCCGACGCGTGCTGCTCGCGACCGACTTCGGCGACGCGAGCCGCGCCGCCTGGACGCTGCTCTCGTCGTGGACGGAGCACGGCGTGGAGCCGGTGATCGCGCACGTGGTCGACGACCCGCGCTTCCGCGGCGACGCCGACTACGCGCGCCGGGCGGCCGAAGCGATGAGCGCCATGGGCGAGGAGATGGCCGAACCCCCCCGGCAGGTGCTGCGCGAGGGCGACCCGATCCAGGTCCTCCCCAAGATCGCCCAGGAGGTCGGTGCCGACGCGATCTGCGTCGGCGTGCGGCGCCACGCGGGCGCGCTCGGACTGCTGCTCGGGAGCCGGGCCGACGCCCTGCTGCGCTCCAGCCCGGTCCCGATCCTGAGCGTGCCGTACGTCGGCGACGCCCGCTGAGCGCGCCACCGCGCCGAGCGGTCCGGCGTCCCGGTCAGGCCCCCGCCGCCTCGAAGGCGGCGCGCACCAGCGCCCGAGCCTCCTCGGTGAGTCGTTCCAGGTGGTCGTCGCCGAGGAAGCTCTCGGCGTAGATCTTGTAGATCGCTTCGGTCCCGGAGGGTCGGGCGGCGAACCAGCCGTCGCGCGTCACCACCTTGAGGCCTCCGATCGGCGCGTCGTTGGCCGGCGCCCGCGTCAGGATCCGTTCGATCGTCTGGCCCGCCAGTTCGCTGGCGTGCACGTCGCTCGCCGACAGCTCGGCCAGGACGCGCTTCTGCGCCTCGGTCGCCGGCGCTTGGTCGCGCCGGTAGACCGGCGCGCCGTGCCGTGCCGCCAGCGCCCGGTAGCGGGCGGCGGGGTCCTCGCCGCGCACCGCGGTCAGCTCGGCCGCGGCCAGCGCCAGTACGATCCCGTCCTTGTCGGTGGTCCACACCGTCCCGTCGCGCCGCAGGAACGAAGCGCCCGCCGACTCCTCGGCGGCGAAGCCGGTGCTGCCGTCCAGCAGCCCGTCCACGAACCACTTGAACCCGACCGGCACCTCCCGCAACGGGCGCCCCAGGTCGTCGGCGATCCGGTCGACGATCGACGACGTCACCAGGGTCTTGCCGACCGCGGCGTCGGGCCTCCAGCCGTCCCGCGCACGGAACAGGTGGTCGATGGCGGCGGCGAGGAAGTGGTTCGGGTTCATCAGGCCGCCGCCGGCGACGATGCCGTGCCGGTCGACGTCGGGGTCGTTGCCGAAGGCGACGTCGAAGCGGTCGGCGAGCTCGATCAGGCCGGCCATCGCGTGCGGCGACGAGCAGTCCATCCGCACGACCCCGTCGCCGTCGAGGCGCATGAAGCCGAAGGCGGGGTCGACCCGGTCGTTGACCACCGTCAGGTCGAGCCCCCACCGTTCGGCCAGGCGCGGCCACAGATCGATCGCGGCGCCGCCCATCGGGTCGACCCCGAGCCGCAGTCCGCTCGCGGCGATCGCCTCCATGTCGAGCACCGCGCCGAGGTCGTCGACGTACGGCCCGATCAGGTCGACCTCGTGGGTGGTGGCGGCGCGCGCGGCACGCGCGAAGGGAAGGCGCGGCACCGCGTCGGTCCCGGACGCCAGGATCTCGTTGGCCCGTCGTTCGATCCGCTTCGTCACCTCGGTGCCCGCCGGACCGCCGTGCGGCGGGTCGTACTTGAAGCCGCCGTCGCCGGGCGGATTGTGCGACGGCGTGAGCACGATCCCGTCGGCGCGGGCCCCGGGACGCGCGTTGCGCGTGAGGATCGCGTGCGACACCACCGGCGTCGGGACGAAGCCGTGGCCGTCCTGCACCAGAACCGGCACCTCGGCGGCGGCGAGCACCGACAGCGCCGTGCGGAACGCCGGTTCGGAGAGCGCGTGCGTGTCGGTGCCGAGCACCAGCGGGCCGTCGACGCCCTCCTCCCGCCGCACCTCGAGCACGGCGGCGGTCACGGCGATCACGTGGTCCTCGTTGAAGCTGCGGTCGAACGAGCTGCCGCGGTGTCCGGAGGTGCCGAACGCGACGCGGTGGCTCGGTTCGGACGGGTCGGGTCGGTCGGTGTAGTACGCGGCGACCAGCCGAGGGACGTGCACGAGCCGGGACGGTGGCACCGGCCGGCCGGCGAGGGGATCGGTCATGCGGGGCCTCCCGGGGGCAGCGTAGCAGGGCCGCGGCGGCGTCGCCGCGGCGTGTCCGCACCGCCCGTCGCGGGGGACACGCGGCGACCGCGACCGCATGCTAGTCTCGGCCGGTCGAGGAGCGGCCGCCGCCGAGCGCCGGCTTCGCTCCTTCCCACCGGAATCCCGACCGCGCGCATCGGTTTCGTTCGCCCCGCGAGCGAGCCGTGCGGCCGAACGCGGTCCGTAGCTCGCGCGCGACGGTTCGTTCGTGCCCGAGGGAAGCGAGGCGACACGTGACCACCGACCTGATGCAGGAACGCCCGGACTGGCTCGAGATCCCCGAACTCGAGGCCCTGCTCGAACAGGGCCAGGAGCGCGGCGTGCTCTCGGAAGCCGCCGTCCGCAGCGCGCTGAAGAACGCCCAGGCGGAGATGCCGCACCTGGGCGACGACGTGCTCGAAGAGGTGCTCGAGATGCTCGACCTGCGCGGGGTCGAGGTGATCGAGGAGGAGGGACCCGCCCCCGAACCGGTCGCCGTGGCGCCGCGCCCGTCGGTCGCGACCGATGCGCCCGACGCCGGCGAGGAGGACGATACCGAGGAGGAGCTCGACG
>SLSQ01000236.1 GCA_007130355.1 Trueperaceae bacterium | reverse complement strand
TGAACGCCGTCGCGTTCCAGGACGCGCTCGAGCAGGAGGGGATCGACACCCGGGTCATGTCGGCGATCAGCATGCAGGAGGTCGCCGAGCCGTACATCCGCCGGCGCGCCCTGCGGCACCTCGAGAAGAACCGCGTGGTGATCTTCGGCGGCGGGACCGGCAACCCGTTCTTCACCACCGACACCGCCGCCGCGCTGCGCGCCCTCGAGATCGACGCCGACGCCGTCCTGATGGCCAAGAACGCCGTCGACGGCGTCTACGACGACGATCCGAACCGCAACCCCGACGCGCGGCGTTACCGGACCCTGTCGTACCTCGACGTCCTGAACCAGGACCTGAAGGTGATGGACGCCACCGCGATCAGCCTCTGCATGGGCCGCGCGATGCCGGTGCACGTGTTCGACGTCTTTCAGCCGGGCACGCTCGGCCGGCTCCTCGCCGGCGACGAGGTCGGCACCCGCATCGCGGGCGACGTCCCCAGCGAATTCGCCTGACCGGCACGCGGTAGACTCGTTGCGACCACCGAAGACGCGGCGGGCGACCGCCGACGGGAGGCGACACGCATGAAGACCGTACTGAACGAAACGCGGGACCGGATGCAGAAGTCGTACGACGCGTTCGAGAGCAGCGTCGCGACCGTCCGCACCGGCCGCGCCAACCCGCAGACGCTGAACCGGATCCACGTCGAGTACTACGGCACCCGCATGCCGCTCAACCAGGTCGCGAACGTCAGCACGCCCGACCCGCGCACCCTGCTGATCAGCCCGTTCGACAAGAGCGCGATGCCGGAGATCGAGCGCGCCATCCGCGAATCGGACCTCGGGTACAACCCGAACAACCAGGGCGACTCGGTGTTCATCACCGTGCCACCGCTCAACGACGAGCGGCGTCGCGATCTGGTCAAGACCGTGAAGCACATGGCCGAAGAGGCGAAGGTCGCGATCCGCAACATCCGGCGCGACGCGAACCAGGAACTCGCCGACATGCGCAAGGAGAACGAGCTCACCGAGGACGACGTGCGCCGCGGCGAGGCCGACGTCCAGAAGGTCACCGACGAGTTCGCCGAGAAGATCGACGCCCGCGTCAAGAGCAAGGAAGCGGACATCATGGAGGTGTGAGGCGCGCGCCGACCCCGCCCCTCGCCTCCGACGTTCCGTCCATCGTGGACTCCGACGCGCCCCCCGGTCCGAGCCCTCTCCGCAAGGTGGGGGTCCGGGTCGCGTCGGCGCTGACGGCGTTCCTCACCGCCCTCTTCGTACTGTGGGCCGGCATGCCGCTGCTGGCGCCGGTCTTCCTGGCGCTCAGCGGCGTCGCCATCTTCGAGTACGCCGCCATGATGCGCCTGCGCGGCGTGCGGGTACCGCGCACCGGCCTGGTGGTCATGACCGTGCTGACCCTGCCCGCCGCCGTGCCCGCCGGACATCCGCTCGCCTGGCCGTACGGCGGGATGCCGGCCCGCGAAGTGCTGCTGATGGGGTTCCTGCTCGCGCTGCTCGCCGGCGCGATCCGCAGCCCCCGCCGCGACGCGCTGCCCGGCATCGCCTACGGCCTGCTCGGCTACCTCTGGATCCCGTACGCGTTCAGTTACGTGCTGACGCTGCGCCTCTCCCCCGATCCGTACGTCGGCATGGCGACGTTGCTCTTCCCGGTCCTCGCGATCGTCGCCTCCGACGTGGGCGGTTGGGCGGTCGGCAGCACGCTCGGGCGCAGGCCGTTGGCCCCGGTCCTCAGCCCCGACAAGACGATCGAGGGCGCCCTCGGCGGGGTCGCGCTGGCCGCGCTGGTGGTTCCGCTGGCGGCGTGGGGCCTCGCGACCGCCGGGCTCGGCCCGACCCTCCATCCGCTCGCCGCGCTGGCGTTCGCGATGCTGGTCGCCGCGGTGGCGATGCTGGGCGACCTGTTCGAGAGCCTGATCAAGCGCTGGGCGGGGGTGAAGGACGCCGGCGTGTTCCTGCCCGGGCACGGCGGGGTCCTCGACCGGCTCGACTCGCACCTGTTCGGCCTGCCCGCGGCCTTCCTGCTGTACCAACTGATCGGTTGGGTGTGACCCGCGAACCGCGGTCGGTGCCGAACGGGGAACCGTTCCGCACGGACCGCGTGTAGACTGCGCCACCATGGACTCCGGCTCGACCGCTCGCACGCCCCCCCGGGACGAGGATCGCGTCGTCTCCCGGAACTTCGTCACCGACGCGGTCGACGCCGACCTGCGCGCCGGCCGCGTCGGCGAGGTCGTCACCCGCTTCCCGCCGGAGCCGAACGGCTACCTCCACATCGGCCACGCCAAGGCGATCTGTCTCGACTTCGGCGTGGCGCGCGACTACGGCGGCCGCACCTACCTGCGGTTCGACGACACGAACCCGACCACCGAGAACCCCGAGTTCGTCGACTCGATCCGGAACGACGTCCGCTGGCTCGGCTTCGCGTGGACCGAGGAGCGGTTCGCGAGCGACTACTTCGGCCGCCTGTTCGAGCTCGCCTGCCGCCTGATCGAGACGGGCGACGCGTACGTCGACTCCCAACCGGAGACGGAGGTGCGCGCCCAACGCGGCACCGTGACCGAGCCGGGGCGTCCGAGTCCGTACCGGGAGCGGCCGCCCGAGGAGAGCCTGGAGCTGTTCCACGGCATGCGGGCCGGCTCGTTCGACGAGGGCGCCCACGTCCTGCGCGCCAAGATCGACATGGCCTCGAAGAACATGCTCATGCGCGACCCGGTCCTCTACCGGATCCGTCACCAGCAGCACTACCGGACCGGCGACGCCTGGCACGTCTACCCGCTCTACGACTTCGCGCACCCGCTCTCCGACGCGATCGAGGGCGTGACGCACAGCCTCTGCACCCTCGAGTTCGAGAACAACCGCGAGATCTACGACTGGCTCGTCGAGCGCCTCTTCCCCGCGCCCCGCCCCCGCCAGATCGAGTTCGCGCGGCTGAACCTGGACCACACCGTCGTCAGCAAGCGCAAGCTCCTGAAGCTGGTGCAGGCGGGCGTCGTCTCCGGCTGGGACGACCCGCGCATGCCGACCCTCGCGGCGCTGCGGCGGCGCGGCGTGACGCCGGAGGCGATCCGCACCTTCGCCGAACGCGTCGGCGTGACCAAGGCGAACTCGCGGACCGACCTGGGACTGTTCGAGGCGTCGATCCGCAACGATCTCAACCTCCGGGCCCCGCGCACCATGGCGGTGACCGACCCCCTCCCCCTCGACCTGACCGACCTGCCGGACGATGCCCGCCGCACGATCTCGGCGTCGCTCTGGCCGCACGACGTCCCGCACGAGGGCGAGCGGCCGTTGCCGTTCGGGCGCGAGCTGTGGATCGAGCGGGAGGACGTGCGCCTCGACCCGCCGAAGGGCTGGAAGCGCCTGGCGCCCGGCGTCGCCGTCCGTTTGCGCCACGGTCCGGTGATCGTGTGCGAAGGGATCGACGTGGACGACGCGGGCCGTCCGGCCGCGGTGCGCGCCCGGACGGTCGACGATCCGGAGGCGGAGGGCGTCCGCGTCCGCGGCGTGGTGCACTGGGTGGCGCGCCACGCCGGCGTCGCGGCCGAGTTCCGGCTGGTCGACCGGCTGTTCGAGGATCCCGACCCGGAGTCGGGCGGGCGCGACGTGCTCGACGGCGTCGATCCGGGTTCGCTCCGGATTCGCCACGGATTCGTCGAGCCGTACGTCGCCGACGCCGATCCGGACGCGCGCTGGCAGTTCGAGCGGCAGGGCTACTTCTGGCGCGACCCGGTCGACGGCCGCGGCGACGCGCTCGTGTTCACGCGCATCGTGACGCTGAAGGGCGGCTGGAGCCGCAGCACCGACGCCGCCCGCACCGCCAAACGCCGATCCCGAGCCGAGCGCGAGGCGGACGAGGGCG
>SLSQ01000215.1 GCA_007130355.1 Trueperaceae bacterium | reverse complement strand
TCTGGACTACGGCCAGGGCTCACCTGTTCCCGCAAAAAAATGGAACGCTCTTCATGATGATCTGATTGAACATTACTGGTCCATTCAGCCCCCTGCCAGTCTGATAAGGGCCTACAGCTCATCGCACAAGCTCCCGCATGAAATACTCTGCAGCGAATTTATTAACAGAGTCGAGATTGCAGTCGACACCACGGAAGAAAGAAACATCTTACATAAATTCCACTCAAAACTTTTCGTTGTTAATGATATCCTCAAGGCCGTGCCTCTTTATATTTTCAACCCCGAAATTACGGTTAAAAATCATGTTCAGAGCAACGAAGATCACATTTTAGTCATGACCTGGGGAAAATGGAGCCTGGAGCCTTTGGGCGCGGTAATGCCCCATGATAAAAAAAGAATCGATCAGGCGATCAAAAGCATCTCGAAGATCAGAAAAGATGTTCCTGAAAATTTTGATCAGGATCATCTTTACTTTGTCTTCAACTGCCGCAGGCTGGGAAACGAAATCAACAGAGAGGCATACAAGGCCGCTCTTGGTACCATGGCCGCCCTGCTCGAAAATACTTTGTTTAATAAATGATCACCGTCTATTGAGTAAAACAAAAACTATTTTTTGCCTCTAATTCTATATTGCTATCAAGATGATTTTAATCAGCGCAAATCAGCGAGATCAGCGGCTAGAGATCTCTTTCTTCATGCAGCTGGTTAAATCAAAGGCAAAGAATATCAGCTGCTGATAAGAAGAGGGCTGCCTAAGAGTTGATAATAATCATAATAAACATCATTTTGAATGCAAATTGGAATAAGTTGCTGAGATTATGTCTTTTTTTGGTTTGAGTATCATTTCGGTTTTTCGACAGTTTGGATTGGATTTATTCATAGATTTTATTTAAATTTTGTAACTATTGACCATGCAATGTGAGGTCGGCCTGCATCCTGATTTTTTTTCTGTTGCTGCAAACTCCCGGCATGAGCCCGTAAGTCAAAACCATTAATTTTTTCAAGCAGACCAGAGGCCGTCTCTAACCTTGATTTTGACTGACGGGCTCAGGGCTGGTCAGACAGGCAGCAATGGCGAAAACAAATCAGGACGCAGGCTTTATTAGAATTAGATGAAAAATGTGGTGAAAAGATACAAAATTTTTGACAATTATTTTATGAATTACTGGGAAATATTTAAAAGAATAGTCAGCTGCATTCCAGGCACAGTCTGGCTATACCAGCACATAATTGGGAATTCAAAATCAGAATCAAAATCAGAAAAGGTCCTTCGTCTGAATCTCAATCGTGGAAAACCTCCAAAACAAAATCCTGTCAAAATAAAAAATGACTATTTAAAAAGCTCTTTGTCCTCTGAACCCGATACTTTTGTCCTTTACCGCATCATCGGCAATGACCTTTACCCCCGCCACCGGAAGGGCCAGTCCAGGGACAACCTGAAATTCATTCTGGAGAATGAGCCAACTCTGCGGTACTGCGAAAAACGCTTTGTAATCAACCGCATTGTTGACCGGAATGAGGAAGAAGCCATTTTAAGATTACTTGATAAGTCCGGTTGCGTCTATACTCATATTCCATTCAGGCTCCAAGAGTACAAAAATATTGAATGGGATATTGAAGGGGTGCCTGAAAAATTCGCAGCGTATACGAAACACTTTTCCAAGCTGAGCCCGTCGGAACAGGGTCGTGTTCTCATGCGCCTCTACCGGCACAAGAATAACTATGTAATGAACAATAACGGCGCCCGCAATTTGGCACTGACCGAAGGCAGCTCCATTGCCAAATGGGTCCTGCCCTGGGACGGAAACTGTTTTATTACTGAAACAGGCTGGCAGGAGATAGTCCAGGGGGTGAAATCATCCCCTGAAATGCCCTGTTTCATTGTACCCATGGCCAGGATTACTGACAATAATCTTCTCCTTGACCCAGAATTCAGGCCTGATGCTGCTGAAGAGCCCCAGGTCATTTTCCGCAAAGACTGCGGTCTCACGTTTAATGAAGATTATTTTTACGGCCGCAGACCCAAGGTTGAACTTTTGTGGAGACTCGGTGTGCCAGGTGACTGGGATCAATGGAAGATCGAGCCCTGGGACCTGTCCTGTCCGAAATACTCTTCTAAAGCTGAACTCTATGCACTTTCTGGATGGGTGGCCAGGCTGAACTCCGGACAGGGCCACCTGGAAACAGATCCTGTCAACGGAAAGGTCGATCGTGGCCTGGCCAGGAATGAAGCCGTGAAAAACGTTCTGGACGACCTTGACAACCGGCTCTGGTCTCAAAAAGACTTTGCCGACATAATGATTGTTGGATCTCCTGCTATCTCTGCTGAATACTCAACCCATTCAAAAAACATCATTCTGAACCTGCTCCACAATGCCGCCAGGCAAGCCCTTGAAAGCGGACCCTATTCAGTTATGGATAAATCAACCCTGCCTCCAAGCAATGATCCGCATGACTACTGGCATCCGGCGCCTTATTACTGGCCTAATCCATTAACACCTTCCGGTCTTCCCTATGTAAATCGTGATGGGGAAAGGGTGCCGGGAACCAGACTTTACGAACCTGAAAGCGACAAGTACGACCGTACACGTCTGCAGCGTCTTTTTGATGATACCTCGACACTGGCCATGGCCTGGCACTTTTTCAATGAAGATGCCTTTGCTGAACACGGTGCCAGTCTGGTGCGGACCTGGTTTCTGGACCCTGCCACTGCCATGAATCCCAACCTTGAATTCGCCCAGGTCCGGATGGGCCACAATCAGAATAAGGGAAACAGCTCCGGCATCATAGAAATGAAGGATCTGTACTTCTTCCTGGACGCTGTCAGGATAATTCAGAATGACGGTTTCCTTTCTTCGGATGAACAAAAGGTGTTTAAGAATTGGCTTTCGCGTTATCTCAACTGGCTTCGTACCAGCCCTCAAGGAATAAAAGAGCGTTCATCCAAAAACAACCACGGCCTCTACTACGACCTGCAGGTAACTTCCATTGCCGCTTTTCTGGGAGACTGGATGCTTGTCCGCGATACCCTGATAGACAGCAGATTCAGACTGCTGGAACATTTTACTTCTGACGGCAGCCAGCCTCAGGAACTCAAGAGAACCACTACAGCTCACTACTGCTGCTTCAACCTCCAGGGCTGGATTAATCTCGCCCAGCTGGCTGAAACCTGCGGGGAAGACCTCTGGAGTTTTGAAGGCAGAGACGGCCGGGGCATAAAAAAGGGCATGTACTGGCTTCTTGGCCATATGAATAAAGACTGGCCATATCAGCAGATCAACGAGTTTGACAAGGAACGCTTCTTTCCAATTTATTACGCGTGCATGACCAGGTACTGCCTTCCTGAAGAGATCAAGGACTTGAACGTTCCAGAGCCTTATGCCATAAAACCGTTATTCTACCCGCATGACGGGATCAGGCCGTTCTGGCAGCTCGGTACTAACTGATTTTCTTTTACCTCTGAAAAAGGATGAGCAGGCTTTTGAAGTGGAAAAATAATAAAGAGCAGACCAGGCTCCTAACATTTCAATTGATATTTATTTTTTTTATTTCAATTGCAGTGCTTGTCAATATATTTCAATTTCCCCAAATTGAGAAACAAACCGGAATTAACTGGAAAGCAGTTTATCGATGGAAACACTCTCCATTGGAAGAAATATCTGCCGTTCAGAGAAGATATGGTTTTTTTCTTGCGTTGTCTGAGACGACGCCGGGGGCATCTTTAATTGTCCCCCGGCCAAAACCACCAACTCGTACCCGTCTGGCAAGCTTTAAACACCAAATTTTCGGCATCGGGCGCTTATCAGGCATGTCAGTAAGGGACTATGACGTCGTAGGATACTATAAAGTATTAATCACAGTTCTGGATTTTGATCTAAATGAAAAAATTATTTCAAG
>SLSQ01000158.1 GCA_007130355.1 Trueperaceae bacterium | reverse complement strand
TCATCGTCGGGGCGGGACCGATCGGACTCGAAGCGGCGATCGCCGCGAAACGGGCGGGGCTCTCCTACCGCGTGCTCGAGAAGGGCGCGATCGTGCAGGCGATCGTCGACTACCCGACGTACATGACCTTCTTCACCACCAGCGAACGGCTCGAGATCGGCGGCCACCCGCTGGTCACCGCCACCGACAAGCCGACCCGGAAGGAGGCGCTCGACTACTACCGCAAGGTCGTCCAGAACGAAGCGCTGGAGGTCGCGACCTACACCGAGGTCACCGACGTGCGCCGGGTGCAGGACGGGTTCGAGGTGGAGACCCGCGACCGGTTCGGCCGGACCGAACGGATGCGGGCACGCTCGGTCGCGCTGGCGACCGGCTACTTCGACAACCCGAACCTGCTCGGCGTGCCCGGCGAGGAGCTGCCGCACGTCTCGCACGCCTACGACGAGGCGCACCCATGGTTCGGTCGTGACGTCGCCATCGTCGGCGCCGGCTCGAGCGCGGCCGACGCGGCGCTCGACCTGTTCCGCGGCGGCGCCCGGGTGACGATGGTGCACCGGGGCGACGACTTCCGCTTCAGCCTCAAGTACTGGATCCGGCCGAACCTCGAGAACCGCGTCAAGGAGGGCTCGATCGACGTGCACTTCCGGACCGTGGTGCGCCGCGTCGAACCGGACGCCCTGATCTGCGAACGGGAGGGGCGGGAGCTGCGGATCCCCGCCGAACGCGTGTACCTGCTCACCGGCTACCACGCCTCGACCGACCTGCTGGAGCGCCTCGGCGCCGAGATCGATCCCGGCACCCTGGCCGCGAAGCTCGACCGGCACTACCAGAGCACCGTGCCGGGCCTGTACTGCCTCGGGTCCGCCGGCTTCGGCCGCCGCACCAGCGACGTGTTCATCGAGAACGGTCTCACGCACGTCGCGGCCGCGATCCCGCACGTCGCGGACCGTTCCCGCGCCCTCGGAACGGCCGGCGCCGCCTCCGCCCCGGCCTGAACCCGACCCGCGGCCGCTCCCCCGCCCGTCCAGACGCTATGCTCGGGGAGAGGAGGTCGCACGTGGACACCCGGCGCCTCGGAGCGCTTCTGATCCTGTCGGGCGCGGTCGTCCTGATCGCGCGTACGGGCGCGTCGGTCGCCTGGCCCGTGTTCGTCCTCGCGCCGGGCGTCGTGCTGCTCGCGGTCGCCCTGTTCGGGCCGACCCGAGCCGCCGGCCTGGCGGTGCCGGGCGCGATCGTCTCGACCGTCGGTCTGATCCTGGCGGTCCAGGAGGCGACCGGCACCTTCCACGCCTGGGCCTACGCCTGGGGCCTGGTGCTCGCCGCCGTCGGGGCCGGCACCTTCCTGCAGGCCAGCATCCAGGCCCACGAGGCCCGGCAGCGCGAGGGGGCGCGCCTGTTCGTCCTCGGACTGATCCTGTTCGCCGCCTTCGGCGCCTTCTTCGAACTGATCGTGTTCGGCGGGTTCCTCCCCGGCGCCCTGGGGTGGATCGTGCCGGTCGGGCTGATGCTGGCCGGTGTCGCGCTGCTCTGGCGCGACCGCCGACGGGAGCCGAGGTGAATCCGCCGCGCCGACGTCCGATCGGCGACGGAACGGTGGTGCTGGTCGACGCGGCCGACGACCTCGCCGGCGCGTCGGCGGTTCGGGACGCCGTGGTCGTGTGCGGTTCGGCCGCGACGCTGCGCTCGGCACGGCTCGCGCTGCGGCACGCGCCCCGGCTGATCGTGCTGCACGACGGCGGGGTCGGCAAGGACCGGGCCGGCGTCGCCGGCCTCGAACGTTTGGACGACGTGCACGTGCCCGCCGTCGCCGTCCGGCACGACAGCGCCCGGCTCGACGACGCCGACGACGTGCTCGACCACGGCGTCGTGGCGCACCGGAACGCCGCCGCCGCCCGTGCGGGGATCGAGGAGGGACCGCTGCGCCCGCAGCTCGAACGCGTCCTGCGCGAGGACGCCGACGCCGGCGGCCGGGCGCGGCGCGCACCGGTCGGGTAGCCTGGCGGGCATGGCCCTCGACCTGGACTTCCTGAAACGCCTGCTCGCGGCGCCCGGCGCCAGCAGCTTCGAATCCCGACCCGCCGAGACGTTCCGCGCCCGTGCCGAAGAGCTCGGCCTGACGACGGAACGGGACGCGTACGGCACCGTCTTCGCCGTCGCCAACCCCGGCGCCGGCCCCCGCCTGCTGCTCTCCGGCCACATCGACGAGATCGGGCTCCTGATCACGCACGTCGACGACGACGGCTTCGGCTGGTTCAAGGGCGTCGGCGGCTGGGACCCGATGCAGCTCGTCGGGCAGCGCGTGCGGGTCGTGAGCCGCGACGGGGACACGGTCGGCGTGATCGGGAAGAAGCCGATCCACCTGATGTCGGCCGAGGACCGCCGCAAGACCGCCAAGATCGAGGACCTCTTCATCGACGTCGGCGCCAGCGGCAAGAGCGACGCCGAGGAGGCGATGCGCCCCGGCGACTTCGCGGTGATCGAGCAGCCGCTCGTCGAGCTCCGCAACGGCCGCATCGCCAGCAAGGCGATCGACGACCGGATCGGCGCCTACGTCGCGCTCGAGACCGCCCGCCGCTCGGTCGGCCTCGGCAGCGAGGTGGTCGCCAGCGCCACGGTCCAAGAAGAGATCGGCGGCGTCGGCTCCGCGGCCGCCTCCTACCGCTGGTCGCCGGACGTTGCGATCGCGATCGACGTCACGCACGCCACCGACGTGCCCGGAATCGCCAAGAAGCAGGAGGGCGACCACCCGCTCGGCTCCGGACCGGAGCTGTCGATCGGCAGCTACGTCCAACGGGGCGTGCTCGACGCCCTGCGCGACGTGGCCGAGGCGCAGTCGATCCCGTACACGGTCGGGACCGCGCCGCGCCGGACCGGAACCGACGCCGACTTCCTCGCCAAGGTCAAGGCGGGCGTCCCGACCGCCGTCGTGTCGATCCCGAACCGCTACATGCACTCCCCCAACGAGACCGTCGACCCGACCGACGTCGAGGCCGCGATCGCGCTCCTGACCGCGTTCGCCGAGGCGCTGCCGGGGCGGGTACCGATCGCGCAACCGTGAGCCACGCCGCGAACGCGCGCTGAGGAGCGGCCGGTGCGGCTGATCGTGACCCACGAGCGCCCGGACTTCGACGCGCTCGCCGCCATGGCCCTCGCGGCGCGCCTGCATCCGGGCGCCCGCCTCGCCCTCGGCGAGAGCCTGCCGGCCGAGGTGCGGGACGTCGTGCGCCTCTACCGCGACCGGCTCGACCCGCTCGACGCGCAGACCGCCGCGGCCGGCGAGGTACACGAACTGATCATCGTCGACACCGCCGACCGCACCCGCCTCGGACCGTTCGCGCCGCTCGCCACCCGCGTCCCGGTGGTGGTGTACGACCACCACCCGCCGGTCGCGGCGCACCAGGCGCTGCCGACCGGGCGTGGGTTGGTCGACGCCGTCGGGGCGAGCGTGACGCTGCTCGTGCGCGAGCTCCGGCGCCAACGGCTCGACCTCGAAGCGGACCTCGCCAGCCTCGCGCTGCTCGGCCTGCACCAGGACACCGGCGGCTTCGCCTTCGACCTGACCGTCGCCGAGGACCACGAGGCCGCCGCCTGGCTGCTCGGGCTCGGCGGCGGCCTCTCGCTCGTGCGCCGGTTCGCTCGGCACGTGCTCGGACCGGAACACCACGCCTTCCGCACCCGGATGCTGCAGGAGGTCCGCCGCGAGACGGTCGGCGGCCGCACCGTCGCCGTCGCCGCCTTCGAGTGGCCCCGCTGGCTCGGCGACGTCGCCGGCCTCGCCGCCGAGCTCCTCGACCTCGAAGGCACCGACGCCGCGCTGCTCGCGGTCCGCATGGAGGGCCGCACCCTGCTGATCGCCCGGGCCGACGGGGCGCGCATCGACGTCGGCGCCGCCCTGCACGAGGCGGCCGGCGGCGGCGGCCACGCCGGCGCCG
>SLSQ01000266.1 GCA_007130355.1 Trueperaceae bacterium | reverse complement strand
TGGGCACCGTGATCGCGCTGGCCGACACCGCCAGCGACGGTTCCCGCTTCGAGGTGGGCACCGCCAGCGAACCGACCCGCGGACCGCTCGCCGGCCTCACGGTCCGGCAGGGCGGCACGCGCGTCGACCTCGCCGCCGACCCGCGCGGCCTTCAGGTCCGCTTCCGTCGCGAGGCCGACCTCGGCTCCGGCGTCGCCGCGACCGGCTTCGCGGACGCCGACCTGCGCGGAACCCGCGGCCTGCTGCGCAGCGGCGCTCAGGTGGCGTGGGCGTCGTCCACCTGGCGCACGTCCCTGGCCGACGGCGGCCCGGAACTGGCCACGACGGTCGAGGCCCGCCTCGGCGCCGAACTGGCGGCCGAACCCCGACTGGACCGGTCGCCGGTCGGACCGTCCGGCCTGCGGCTGCCCGCGTGGGTCGAGGCGCGCCTGCGCCTCCCGGTCGACCGGGTCGGCGCCTTCGAGCTGCGCGCCACCGCCGAGGGCGCGGCGTACCCCCTCACGATCGGCACGGTCCGATCGGGCGCCGATCCGACCGCCGCCCGCGCCGCGGTCACGCTCGCCCCGTCGTGGACCACCACCGGCGGTGGCGCTCGCCTGCGGCTGGCGGCCGAGCGCCGCTGGACGGCGGGGGAGAGCCCGTACGCCTTCGACGCCGCCGCCGACCGGTTCCGCCTCGCCGGCGAAGCGTCGTGGCGCGGCGGACCGGACGCGCTCGAGGTCGACGCCTCGGCCCGCGTCGTCTGGCGGCTGGCGCCCGAAACGCCGGGCGCCGAGACGCTGACCGCCCGCCTCGCCATGGACCTGACCCTCGCCCCGGGCGTCACGGCGACGCCGTCGTTGCGGACCGAACTGGCCGGACTGGCCGGCGGCAGCGCGAACCGCGACTGGTGGGAGGCGGCGTTGCGCCTGCGTACGCCCGGCGAGCTCGAGGCCGACCTGCAGGCGCGCTTCGGCGTGCGCGACGGGACGCTGCGATCGGCGACGGCGTCGGCGCGGGTGCCGTTCGAGGTGCCGTTCGACCGGCCCGACCCGAGCGGTCTGCAGGGCCTCCGCGTCGCGCCGTACCTGAAGCTCGACGCGACCGGCCCGTTGCGTGGCGACGGGCCCCTGGTCGTGAGCGAGCACGGCGTGCGGCTGCACCTGCGCGACTGCTGCGGCACCTTCACGGTCGGCTACCTGGCCAGCGAGGACGGGGTCGGCGTCGAGCTCGGCTTCGCCCTGCCCGACCTGTGGCGCGATCCGGCCGGCCCCCCCGAACTGCCGACCGACTGGCCCGACCCGTTCGGGGCGGGGGCGCCCGTTCCGGACGTGCGGTAGGCTCCGATCTCGTGAAGCGCGTCGACCGCGCCCTGTTGAGCGAAGCGATCCCGGCGTTGATCGCCGGCGCGCTGCTGTACGCGGTGCTGGCCGTCACCAGCGTCACGCTGCCGCGGCTGCAGTGGATGGTGGGCGTCCCCGTCCCCGAACTGCTCGTGTGGTTGGCGGCGCAGCTGCCGACCGCGGTGGCGCAGACGTCGCCGGTGGCGATGGTGCTGGCGGTGCTGCTCACGCTGGGCCGGATGGAGGCGGACCGCGAGTTGCTGGCGATGCGGGCGGGCGGCATCGCGCTCGGCCGGATCGTGCTGCCGATGCTGGCGCTCGGCGGCGCGGCGACCGTCGCGACCCTCGTCACCTACCAGTTCGTCACCCCCCGGACGCACGCCTACGTCGCCAACGAGTGGTGGCGCCTCACCAGCGGCGGGACCGGCCTGTTCCGCCTGGCGGGGCAGGCGCTGCCGGTCGGCGAGTTCACGCTGCACTTCGACCGTTCGGTCCAGGGCGGCACCGCCATCGAGGGCGTCCGCATCGAACGGTGGGAGGGGGAGCGGCTGACGCTGGTCGAGGCGGACCGCGCCCGCTTCGACGGGCCCGAACTGGTGCTCACCGGCTACCGCACCCGGATCCTCGACCTGGCCGCCCTGGACGCGGAGCACCCGACGGCGGAGGAGCGGTTGCGGTCCCTGCTACGACTCGACAATCGCTCCGCCGATCCCGAGGCGACCCTGCGCCTGTCGGTCGGCGTGAGCGAGGAGGAGCTGATCGCCCGCTTCTCGCGTGGCGGGTTCGAGGACGACCGCAGCCTCACGCAGTTGGCCGCCGCCTGGGGCGCCGCGCAGGCGGGCGACACCGAACGCCGCACCGCCGGCGTGCTGCTCATGCGCCGGCTGGCCGAACCGCTCGGGAACCTGGTGCTGCTCCTGGTCGCCGTGCCGCTGGCGCTCGGTTGGGCGCGCGGCCGGGGCGTGGCGTTCGGCCTGTCGTTGGTGGTGACGTTGGCCTGGTACCTGCTGTCGACGCTCGGGCAGTTCGCGGCGCAGTCGGGGACGGTGCCGATCTGGGCGGGGCCGTGGGCGGGGAATCTGGTGCTCGGGGCGATCGGGGTGATGTTGTTGGTGCGGCTGAGGACGCGGTAGGCGCGAGCTCGAAGCGACGCGGCATGGCTCCATGCGGTCATGAACGTTCGACGTCGTTCGTGCCACCATGGTCGCGAACAGGAGGTACTCGGATGCCGACGACCGCGAAGCAGGATCGGGCCGCGACGCTGGTTCTGAAGCTTCCGACGTCGGTGCTCGATGCGCTCGAACACCGGGCAGAGCGGACCGGTTCGTCGGCGACGGACCTCGCGAGGCTCGCGATCGAGGCCTGGCTCGAAGCGCAGAGGCGTTCGGACGTCGCCGAAGAACTTCGTGACTACGCCGAGCGCATGGCGGGCACCGAGGCCGACTTGGATCCGGACCTCGAAGCCGCGGGCATCGAGAACTGGTTGGAGAACGTGCCGAAGCAGGACTCGTAGTTCCGAGCGACTACGGAAGATTCGGGTCCGTCGGATCGAGTTCGCAGCCCAGGACGAGCGCGTGCTTGAGGCCATCGTGCTGAAGCTGCCCCGCACCCAAAAGGCTCATGACGACCACGCTCGTTTCGGAAGTCCACCCGGTCAGGTAGAGACCCTGCCACTCGAGCGTGATCTGCATCGTCATGAGCGCCGTGCGCTTGTTGCCGTCGACGAAACCGTGGCTCCTGGTGATGCGGAAGCCGAGAGCGGAGACCTTGTCGAGGAGCCGGTGGTAGGCGACTTCGCCCGCCGCGGTTTCCACAGGAGCTTGCAGCGCGCTGGCGACGAGGCCCTCATCCCTCACGCCCGGAAGTCCGCCTGAAGTCTCGATGACGCCGGCATGGACTTCCGAAACGTAACCGAGGGTTGGAACTTCCACCCTCGGTGCTGGTACGAATATCGGTGCTTAGAGCTTGGAGAGGGCGCGCAAAGCCTTCAGGTTGCGCTGGAGCGCCACCTTGATCTGGCTCTGCGCTTCGGCCCGGTTTCGGGGAGTCGGCAGCGCGTCTCGACCTTGGTTCGCGACAGGGACCGCCGTGCCGTTGGACGTCGTGTCGTTGGCGACAGGCGCGTTCGAGCGCGTTCCCTGTTCTTGCTTCGACTTCTTCGCCATCACGCGCCTCCTCTCCGTGACGAGCATAATAGGCGTACACGAGGTGGAACAGCGTGAGATGCGCTTTCCGAAGCGATCGCACGTGAGCCACTTCGCTGCGCACCTGGAGGCCGTCGACGGTCGCTGCGACTCGACACCCACGCCGTCGACCTAGGAAGCGACGACGCGCGTCAATACGAACCCTGACCATCGAGCACGCGGTCCACGTCCACCTCGTCGATCTGGTCCGGCCGAAGGTGCCGTTCGGCGTAGGTGCGGTAGGTGCCCGACCGCAGGAACAGGCGGAACAGCTCGGGATCGACGTGCCCCTCCCGCGCCATCGCGGCCAGGATCGAGGTCGCTTGCGAGAGGGTGTTCGCCGGCTTGTAGGGCCGGTCGCTGGCGGTGAGCGCTTCGAACACGTCGGCGATCGCCATCATGCGGGCGAGCGGGCTCATCTGATCGCCGG
>SLSQ01000265.1 GCA_007130355.1 Trueperaceae bacterium | reverse complement strand
GGGCCCGGCACGCGCGCCGTGCTGCGCGAGCTGGTCGCCGCCGGTGCGTCCGAGGCCGCCCTGATCGCCCGCGACGCGCCCGCCGCGGAACGCGGACTGCCGATGATGCCGGCCGGAGCCCACGGCCGACCGTTGGCGGCGAACGACCCGCGCGTCGCCACGGTGCTGGCCCGCTGCGACCTGATCGTGCGCAGCGAGGACCTGCTCCCCCCCGACGGCTCGTGGCTCGGGCCGCACCTGACCTTCGTCGACCTGGCCTCCGGTCTCGACGCCGGCTGGCGCCTGGCCGGCGCGGACGCGGGCGCGACCTCGGTGTCCTGGTCGGACGTCGAGGCGCACCGCGTGGCGGCCGGCCTCCGCTCCGTCGTCGGTGGCGAGGTCGACGTCGCCGCCCTGCACGAGACGTTTCTCGCCGCACCCTGACCGTGCCCTCCCCCGTCGGCCCGTCGTTCTCACGCACGTCACTCCCGCCGAACGTAGGTTGTCCCGATATGCGACGCCCGACCGGACCGAACCGCCCGCCCCGCTGGACGCTCCACGCCCTCCTCGCTCCGCTCCTGCTCGGCGTCTGCGTCGTCGCGCAGGGGGAACCCGTGGGCGGCGACGGGCTCGTCGTGCCCGACGAGCTGTTCGCGGTCCGCGACGGTGCGGTGGTGTTCGCGACGCCGCGTGGCGAGGTCCGCTACCTCGGCGGCATCGGTTGGAGCGACGGAAGCGACCTGCCGCCGCCGCGCTACGACGACGCCGGCCGCTTGGTGGTCGACGAGCCGTCGGCCCGGGCGCTCGGCCTCCCTCGGATCGAAGGGGTGCGGACCGGCCTCGACGGCTCCGTCTCGCGGATCGTCGTCGACCTCGCCGACGTCGGTCCGGACCACGGGGCCGGCCTGCGCGCCGAGGCCGAGCTGGCGGACGGCGCGCCGTACGACCTGCCGCTCCCCCCGCTCGCCCTTCCCGAGGGGGTGCTCCTCGCCTACGGCGAGGTCACCGTGCGCGCCCTGCCCGCGGGCCCGGACGCCCCCGCCCGCCTCCGGATCGAGGCGCCGGGCGCGAGCCTGCGCGCCTTCCCGCTCGAAGGCCCGGCCCGGCTGGTCCTCGATCTGGCGCCCGAAGGGTCGGACGCGCGCTTCGCACCGGACGCGCCGGCCCCGGCCGAGGAGGCCGACCCGCCGCCGGAGGCGGCCCCGCCTCACGTCGAGTCGGTCGCCGACGGCGTGGACTACCGCCGGTACGTGGTCCCCACGGTGGCCGGCCGTTCCACCGTGCACGTCCTCGAGCTCGACCCGGCGCAGGTGACGCTGCGCGTGGTCGGCAGCGTCGGCGAGGGCCGCACCGTCCTGTCGTGGGCCGACGGTGCCGTCGCCGCCATCAACGCCGGCTACTTCGACACCTCCACCTTCGCCGCGATCGGGCTGCGCCGCATCGACGGGACGCTCCTCTCCTGGCCCAGCCGCAACCGGGCGGTGATCGGCTTCGTGGAGGACGCCACCGTCGTCGCCCGCGCCACCGCCCGCGTCCGCGTGCGCGTCGACGGCATCCTCGCCGCCGACGCGGTCCTGGACGGCGACGGCCCGTTCGACTGGTCGGACGTCCCGGGCGCCCTCATCGGCTCCGCCCGCACCGGCGTGCTCGTGCTCGACGAGGAAGGGACCGTGGTCCGGAACTCGATCGGACCGGCCCGCGTCCCGCGCGACGGCGGTTCGGTCCTCGCCTACGACGCCTCCTTCCGGCCGCTCGCGCTGGCCGAACCGGGCGCGCGCGTCTCGACCGAAGCCCACCTCCTGCCGCAGTCCCTCGACGCCGCGCGCTGGGCGATCGAGGCCGGCCCGCTCCTGGTCGCAGAGGGGCGACCGGCGTTCGAACCGGAACGGGAGCGGTTCGCGCGCAACGTCCGGATCCTGGACGAGGTGACGCAGCAGGCCGCGGTCGGCGTGCGCGACGACGGGACGATCCTGTTCGTGGTGGGCGAACGGATGGTCGCCGAGGACCTCGTGCCGGTATTCCTCGACGAGGGCGCCCGCGACGCGCTGAGGATGGACAGCGGGTCGTCGTCGACCCTGGTGGCGGACGGCCGTCAGCTGAACCGCCTCCTCGCGCGGCAGGTCGAGAGCGCGATCGTCGCCGTGCCGTCGGAGCGGACCGCCGAAGCGCGCTAGCATCGAACCCGTGGAACCGGCTCGTGCTGCATCGTCCAGGACGCCGTTCGCGATGCTCCTCCGTCAGCTGGCGGCGGTCGCCTTCGTGGCGGTCGTCACGGCGCCGGCCGGAGGCGTCGCGGCGCAGGAGCGGGCCTCGGTCGTGATCGGCGTCGACGGCCGCACCACCGCCGGCGCCTGGACCTCGGTCGTCGCCGAGGTGCGCGACGCGCCAGGCGCGCGCCTGCGGGTCGATCTGGACGCCGGCGGGCTCGACCGAGGCACCGTTCCGATGCGGGCGCAGCGGGTCCTGCCCGCCGCCGGGGGGGTCCAACGCGCTTCGTTCGACCTGCCCCTCCCCCGCTGGCGGTCGCTCTCCTGGCGGATCGAGCACGAAGGGCGCCTGCTCGCGAGCGGATCGCTGCCGACCCGCGAGCGCGACGACCGCCCCCTGCACCTCGTGCTCGGCGCCACCTCGCCGCCCGCACCGGACCCGGACGACCCCGAAGCGGAACCCGGCGGTGACGTGGCCCTGCGCGCCGCGCGGGTCTCCGTCGCCGACCTGCCCGAGCGGGTGGCCGGCTGGGACGGCGTCGCGGGGCTCTGGATCGACGGGTCCACGGTCGCGCCCGAACCGGCCCGGATCGTGACCGCCGCCGTCGCCGGCGTCCGGGTGCACGTCCGGCCCGATGCGCCCGCCTCGTACGGCCCGCTCCTCGAACTGGTCGCGGACGGTCCGCTCCGGATCGGTGCCGGCGCGATCGTCCCGTGGACCGAGGAGGTCGTCGTCCGGCCGGCCGAGGACGACGCGGCGCGCGCGTGGCGGACGACCACGCTCGCGTTCGTGGCCGACCGGATCGACGACGCCCCCTGGACCCACCTTCCGCGCAGCCTCCTCGCCGGCGCCGCCGGCGGCTACCTGCTGCTCTGCTGGTCGCTGCTACGGATCGGCGGACCGTCCGGCACCGCCGCCGCCGGCGTCCTCGTCGCGGCCGCCCTGATCGTGGCGCCCAGCGCCGCTCCGGAGCGATCGACCGAGGAGGCCCGTGCCACGGTGACGGTCGCGCGGGACGGCCTGGGCGTTCGGACCGAACTGCTGCGCCTGGCGGCGCAGCCGCCCGGCGAACGGACCCTCGACGGCATCTGGCGGGCCGATCCGCCGCGACCGCTGTCGTGGGAGGACGGTCGGACCCGGATCCCGATGGCGACCGGCGACCGCGTGCGGGCGTTCGGCACGCCCGAGCTGGTCGAGGCGCCCTCCGCCTCGACCGACGCGCGCCTGCTCGACGCGGAGGACCGCAGCGAGGCGTTGGCCGCGTTCGCCGGCCGTCCGGTTCCCGCCGGCGCCCGCCTGCTGCAACGCGGGGACGACTGGTGGTGGCTTCCGTTCGACGGCGGCACCGCCGTCGCCCGGGCGCCGACCCGCACGGAGGGGGCACGATGAGCGCCGCATCGACCTGGCTGCCCCGCGCGGACGGCGGACTGTTGCTCGTGTCGCTGATCGTCGGCGTGGCGCTGGTCGCTGCCTGGCCCGCCCGCCCCGAGCTGGCGAACGTCTCCTGGGACGTCGTCGCGCCGGTCCGGACCCTCGCCTTCGCCGTCTGGGGCTGGGCGCTCGGCGTCGATCTCGCTACCCGCGAGGGCGCGCCGGACCCCGCGCTCCGCGGCGCGGTGGCGCGCCTGGCGGCCGCCGGCGCCGTCACCGCCGGGATCGAAGCGGTCGCGCACGCGGCGCAGGTGCCGCCCGCGCCGTTCGCCTGGAACGCCGTGGTCGCTCCGGCCGTCGCGATCGGAGGGCTCGGCGTG
>SLSQ01000245.1 GCA_007130355.1 Trueperaceae bacterium | reverse complement strand
GCTGGTGCTAGGTTCCGGACCTGTTCGCGGTTCTCGCGCGCCCGTAGCTCAGCCGGATAGAGCGTTCGCCTCCGGAGCGAAAGGTCACAGGTTCGAATCCTGTCGGGCGCACCATTTCCGATTCGACGTGCGATTTCGACGGTCGGGCGACGCCCGTTCCGCCTCCGGACGGGAGCGCGGTGCGGTCCGCCGCGTTCGTACGTCGGGGTGCGCGCCTGCGAACCTCCGACCCGAACTCCGCGTCGGCCCCTCGGGACATCCGCGGCACCCTACCACTCCGTTTCCGCCCGGTACAACCGATCCGGAGCCGCCGACCCCGGCCGTCCCGACGGAACCATCGCGCCGGCCCGATCCGCCAGCCACGCACGATCCGGACCGCCTCCGAACGGGCGAGGTCGCGGCCCGGGTCCGCCCCCTCGCCCGTCGCGACGTGCACGTCCGGCCGCACCGGCGCGAACGCTTCGCCCCCGACGCCGCGGAGCTCGGCGACCGCGAGGAGCGCTTCGTATCCACCCGGCAGTCCGACCCGGCGTACGACCTCGACCCGGCCCGCGGTCGGCGCGCCGACGAGCCGGGCTCCGACCGAGCTCCGCAACGCCTCGGCGAGGCCCTCCGCGGCGCTGGCGGTGGTCGCGTCGACCACCACGGCGAGCGGCGGCACGACCGGCAGCGGTGCCGGCTCCGGGCGTCGCTGCACGGCGCTTCCCGCGTAGGCGCCGGCGGTACGGATCCAGGCGACGTCGCCGGTCCCGTCCGGACCGACGGCGAGCCGCCAGAGCGACCGACCGCGGGCCCACGCCTCGAGCACCGTCCCGCGCGCTCCGAACAGGGCGGCGATCCGCCCGATCTCGAGCGGATCGCCGCCCCGGTTCCCGCGTAGATCGAGCACCAGCCCGAGCGCTCCGTCGGCCTCCGCGCGCGCCGCCGCCCCGCGCACCGCTTCGGCGGAACCGGGTGCGACGGTCGCCAGACGGACGACGGCGACCCGAGCGTCCGGATCGTAGGCGTAGGCGGCCTCCGCCACGCTCGCCTCCTCCGAGCCCGCCGGGTCCGGCGGCGCGCCGCTCGGCCCCAAGGGGCCGGCGACGCCCGACCACCGGCTGTGGCGGTCGCCGAGCGCCTCGAACGCCCGTCCCATCGCGTCGTGCCACCCCTCCGAACCGACCTCCAGCTCGGCGGAGGGTCGATGGGCGGACCGCCACGACGCCCAATCGACCCGCTCCGGAGCGTGGTAGAGCGCTTCGACCCGGTCGGCGACGGCGTCGAACGGGTCGACGCCGGAACCGTGGGCGACGGTCGCCCCGCCCACCACGAGCACGCACCCGGCCAGGACGGTCCGGAGGGCGCGCCGCGGCGTCGCCGACGGCGGCCGGGCGTTCACCACGCCGGCGTCCGGCCGTGCTCGGGCGGCGACCAGGAAGGCTCGACGATCAGGCCCTCGCCGCCGAGCAGGAACAGGCGTTCCCCTTCGACCCGCAGGGCGACCGCTCGGACGGAGGCGGGCCGCGCGAGGGTCCAGCGGAGCTGTTCGAGCCGCCCCCGCATCGACGCGCTGCCGCCCCCCTCCGCCACGGAGGCGGAGAGGTCGACCTCGAGGGTTCCGTCGTCGTGCAGCACGGCGGAGCGCACGACCGTCCCGGCCGGCACCTCGCTCGAGAGTCCATCGCGGTGCTCGGCGGCGGTCGGGCCGTCGACCAGGCTTCGGACCGCTTCGACCGCGTACGAGGCCGCGTCGCGCGTTCCGAGGCGCCGCGCGACCGGTTCCAGCCGGAACGACGTCGCCTCGGAGCGGATCAGGTAGATCCGAGCGTCCGGCATCTGCTGCAAGGTCCGGACGCCGAGGACCGTGACCAGCGTGAGGGCCAGCAGCAAAGCGAGGGCGGCGACGCGCAGCGCCACCGCCCGGAGCGCCGCCCGGTCCACCGCTTCGACCTCAGTCCGTCCGGGCGCGCCGCAACGGAAGGTACGTCGGCGTCCACATCGCGTCGCGTACGAACCGGTCCAGGTCGCCCGGAAGCTCGGCCCGGGCGAGGCCCTCGCTGCGGGCCTGCGCGATCACGGCGACCGCGACGCGGTGGCTCACCGAGCGGAGCTCGGACATCGACGGGTAGAGCGCGCCCTGCGCCAGGCGGGATGCGTCGACGTGGTCCGCCAACGCTTCGGCCGCCGCGCTGAGCATGTCGTCGCTGATCGAGCGGGCCTTCGCGAGCATCGCGCCGAGCCCCACGCCCGGGAACACGAAGGCGTTGTTGCCCTGACCGATCACGGTGCGGCGACCCGCACGGACCACGTCGGGGAACGGACTGCCGGTCGCGACCCAGGCCCGGCCGTCGGTCCAGTCGAGCACGTCCTCCGGCACCGCCTCGGAGTTGCGCGTCGGGTTCGACAGCGGCAGCACGATCGGGTTCGGGGCGTTCGCCGCGACCGCCTCGACGACGGCGCGGTCGAAGGCGCCCGGCCGGCCGGAAAGGCCGATCAGCGCGGTGACGCCTCCTTCGCGCACGGTGGCGAGCAGGTCGGGTGCGGCCCCGTCGAAGGTCCAGCCGGCGACCCGGTCGGCGCTCTGGGCGACCTCGGCCTTGTAGGCGTCCAGTCCGTCGCGTCCCTCGAGGACCAGGCCGCGCGAATCGAGAACCAGGACCCGTGCGCGTGCCGCGCCTTCGGAGAGTCCGGCCCGGCGCAGGCCGGCAATGATCTGCCGGGCGACGCCCACTCCGCCGGCGCCGGCGCCGTGGATGGCGATCGTCTGCTCGGTGAACGGTCGCTCCGTCGCCCGCGCGGCGGCGAGCAGGCCGGCGAGGACCACGGCTCCGGTGCCCTGCACGTCGTCGTTGAAGCTCGGCACCGTCTCCCGGTAGCGGTCGTGCAGGTCGAAGGCGCGCTGCTTGCTGAAGTCCTCCCACTGCAGCACCGCCTCCGGGTAGCGCCGCCGGAACGCCCGTACGAACGCCTCGACGAAGGCGTCGTACGCCTCGCCCCGGAGGCGTTCGTGGCGCACGCCGAGGTAGAGCGGGTCGTCGAGGAGCTCCTGGCGGTCGGTGCCGACGTCGAGCTCGATCGGGAGGGTGACGCCGGGATCGACGCCGGCGCCGGCGGTGTAGAGCGACAGCTTGCCGATGGCGATCGCCATGCCTCCGAGGCCCTGGTCGCCGATGCCGAGGATCCCTTCGGCGTCGGTGGCGACGGCGAGGCGCACCTCGTCCAGCTCGACGGCGTCGAGCAGTTCGTCGACCCGGTCGATCGTCTCGGTCGACACGACCAGTCCTCGGGACGACCGGTAGATCTGGCTGAACTTCTCGACCGCTTCGGCGACGGTGGGGGTGTAGATGAGGGGCAGGATCTCCTCGAGGTTCCGCTCGAGCAGCGCGTAGAACAGGACCTCGTTCCGGTCCTGCAGCACGCGCAGGTAGACGTGCTTGTCGAGGTCGCTGGTGAACCCGCGCAGGTTCGCCTCGCAGCGCGCGACCTGTTCGTCGAGGGTCGAGACGTGCGGCGGAAGCGCCCCGTCGAGGCGGAAGGTGCGTCGTTCCTCCGGCGTGAAGGCGGTCCCCTTGTTCAGGAGCGGCAGGCGCGCCACGAGCGGCCCGTCCAGGTCGGTCTCGATGCAGGGCCGGCCGTCCGGGCCGGTCGTGCGGCGGTAGTGGGTCATGGCGGTGTCGTGTCCTCCGGATCGATCGGTGCGACCGACGGCTCGTCGGTCGCATCGGGAGCGTCGGGTTCTTCGGGCGCCTCGGACGCGCCGGGTTCGTCGGGCGCGTCGGGCGTTCCGGGTGCGTCGTTCGCGTCCTCCGCCTCGTCGGGAAGGCGCCGGCCGGCCTCCTCGGCGAAGAACGCCAGGTCGTCGTCGGTCGGGTCGAGCTCCGCGGCCCGTGCGTACGCTTCGGCCGCGGTCGCCCAGTCGGAACGGGCGAAGGCGATCCGGCCGAGCCAGGTCCAAGCGGGGAGCGCGTCGGGGTGCGCGTCGGTCAGGTCCCGCAGCAGC
>SLSQ01000167.1 GCA_007130355.1 Trueperaceae bacterium | reverse complement strand
GGTCGGAGAGCGCGATCGCCTCCTCCAGGTCGTGCGTGACCAGCAGCACGGTGACGTCCTCCTGTTCGAGCAGGGCGAGCAGGTCGCGCGTGATCCGGTGGCGCACGATCGCGTCGAGCGAGGCGAACGGCTCGTCCATCAGCAGCAGTTTCGGGCGGGTGGCGAGCACCTGCGCCAACGCGACGCGCTTGCGTTGCCCGCCGGACAGTTCACGCGGATAGCGATCCTCGAAGCCGTCGAGTCCCATTCGGGCCAACCAGGCGTCCGCCTCGGCGAGCGCGGCGCGCTTCGGTACGCCGCGTCCGAAGCGAAGGCCGAGCCCGACGTTGTGGCGGGCGGTGCGCCACGGCAGCAACGCGTCGTCCTGGAAAAGGAACCCGACGTCCGACGCGTCCGCCTCGATCCGCGTCGTGCCCGCCTGAACCGCCTGCAAGCCGGTGAGGGCCCGCAGGATCGAACTCTTGCCCGACCCGGACGGCCCCACCAGGCTCACGAACCGCCCCGCGGGCACGCTCAGGTCCACTCCGTCCAGGACCGGCTCGCCGCCGTACCCAAGGACCAGTTCCTCGATCCGCAGCACCGGGCGTCAGTCTCCGGAGGCCGCGGCCAGCACGTCGGTGGCGAGGAACGTGCCCAAGTCGACCGGTTCGTCGCGAAGGCCGGCCAGCCGGTGCGCTTCCTCGACGCGCCGGCAGGCGTCGACGTCGATCAGGACATCGTCGGGGTAGAGCGAGCCGCGGTAGCGCTCGAGGATGCCGCGCAGTCGCTCGGTGTCGTCGCCGGCGATCAGCTCGGCCGGGAGGGCGTCCACCAGCTCGTCGACCGGAGCGGTCTTGAGCGCCCGCAGTCCGAGCGTCAACGCGGACGCGAGGGCCTCCATCTGCTCCTGACGCTCGGCCAACTCGTCGGCCCGGACGGCGACGCCCATGAACTCGTAGGCGCCGCCGAACGCGGCCTCGGCCTCCTCGATCCGCATGGCGTTGAACAGGGTGGCCGCCCCGTCGTCCTCGAGCAGCGACAGCGACGGCTCCTGCACCATGCCGGCGTCCACCTGTCCCAGGCGCAACGCGTGGTAGAGGTTCACGCCCAGCGCCGCGAACTCCACGCTCGCCGGGTCCACGCCCGCCTGCTGCAGCAGGTACAGCACCAGCACGTGATCGGCGTTGCCGAGCGCGGACACGCCGATCGTGCGCCCCGCCAGGTCCGCGACGGTCGTCAGCTCGGCAGCGTGCTCCGGGGCGGTGACCAGCGCGAACAGCGGCAGGCGGCCGGTGGTCGCGAAGCGTCGTACCTGCGCGCCGTTCGCGAAGGCGTTCAGGGCCGCGTCGAACGAGGTGGCGGCGTAGTCGACCGCCCCGCCTTGCAGCGCCTGCATCGCCGCGCCGCCACCGCGGGTGTACACCAACTCGACGTCCAGGCCCTCGACGCTGAAGTAGCCGCGGGCGCGCGTGAACTCGTACGGGACCACGCACAGCAGCTGGCTGCAGAACGCCAGGCGGATCGAGGTTCGATCGTTCTGCGCCCGACCGAAGTTGCCGCCTCCGAACGCGAACACGCCCGCCGCCCCGACCAGTCCCTTGAGGAAGGTACGGCGGCTGACGGGCGAGACGGCGAAGTCCGCACCCCCGGCCGATCCGGGCGCGGTCGCCGGTACCGCGTCGCAGCCGTCGCCAGCGTCGCAGCAGTCGACGGGATCGCCCGACATGCCGCCGGAGATGGCCGCGAAGCCGTCCTCGAACGATGTGGCGCGGGGGGTACGACGGTCGTCGGGGTCGAAGCTGGACATGGGGGGTCTCCTCGGTTCCGGAACGGATCGGCGGCCCGACGGACTGGTACGTGACCAAGTCTGTCAGGTATTTCAGTATCAAGGCACACGGCCGGCGCGTCAACCGGGACCGGGACATCCGCATCCGGTCGTCGTCGCGCCGACGCAGTAGCATTCGATCCGGAACGCGCGTCGCCCTGCAGCGCCGCGGCCGCTCGGTGCGATGCACGCGCGGGTTCCGGGCCGACGGAGGCGCACGATGCGAGGCACGATGGAGCGCAGCACCAGCAAGGAACTCGACCCTTCCTTCCTCGACCGGACCGTCCAGAGAATGACCCGAGCCCGCGCCGTGCACGGCGCGATCCTCTGCGTCGAGAACGGCGAGCGGACCGTGTCGTGGACCGGCGCCTCGGGGAACCTGCGACCCGACCAGCCGTACTTCATCGCGAGCGTCACCAAGATGTGCGTGACCGTGGTCGTGCTTCGGTTGCGCGACGAGGGCCGTCTCGACCTCGACGACCCGATGCACCGTCACCTGCCGGCGGACCTGATCCGGGGGCTCCACGTCCTGAACGGCAAGGACCGTACCGACCGGATCACCGTCCGGCACCTGATCTCGAACACGTCGGGCCTCACCGACTACTTCTTCGGGAAGGACGCCGACGGTCGCCGACCGAGCGAGACGCTGTTGGCGGGACAGGACGAAGCCTGGCCGCTCGAGCGGATCGTCGACCGCGTCCGCACGCTCCGGCCCCGGTTCGAGCCGGGTCAACCGGGCCGCGTGCACTACTCCGACACGAACTACGAGCTGCTGGGGCGCATCATCGAGACGATCACGGGCGCACCGATCGCCGACGTGTTCCGGTCGTACGTGTTCGACGAGCTCGAGCTGCGCGACACCTACGCGTTCCGCGACCCGACCGACACCACGCCGGCGCCGATGTACTACCGGAACGCGCCCGTCCACGTACCCCGCTACATCGCCTCGGTGACGGCCGAAGGCGGGATCGTCTCGACCGCGGCCGACACCATGCGGTTCGCTCGAGCGTTCTTCGGCGGGAAGTTCTTCCCTCCCGAAACGATCGAGACCCTGAAGAAGTGGAACCGCATCCATTTCCCCGGCCAGTTCGACTACGGCATCGGCCTCGAGAAGCAGTGGACCCCCTGGTTCCTCTCCCCGTTCGATCCGATCGGCGAACTCCTGGGGTTCTGGGGACAGTCCGGCGCCTTCGCCTTCCACAATCCGCGGCGCGACCTGTACTTCACCGGCACCGTGAACCAACTGAGCGGGATGGGGCACGGCGCCGCGGTGTCGGCGATGGTGCGCGTGATGAAGGCGATGCGCTGACCGTCCTGCTTCGTCGCTGGACGAGGACGCCCCCGGCGCGTCGAGGGCCCGCGGCGCAGCGCGTCGCACCCGGGTACGGCAGCGCCGCACGGCTCTCGAAGTTCACGTAACAGAAACGCTGGACACGCCCCTCGTTTCCTACGTACCCTCATCGCATGGAGGCGAAGCGTCGATGAACACCGACGACGCGACCCGGGCCGCCGTGCTCGACGCGGCGGGGCGCATGTTCTTCCGAACGGGCGCGGCCGGCTTCACGATGGACCGCCTCGCCGCGGAACTCCGCATGAGCAAGAAGACCGTGTACCGGTACTTTCCGAGCCGGTCGGCGCTGCTCCTCGCGCTCCTCGAGACGGTCGGTGAGCGGATGGACCGCGACACCCGCGCGGTGGTGGAGGACACCGAAGCGGATCCGGCGACGAAGCTCGAACGGCTCGTGCGCGTGTTCGGACGGCACCTGTCCGTGCTCGGGCCCCCGCAGGTCGAGGCGTTCCGCCGGGATCCCGTACTGTGGGAACGGGCGACGCGGATGCGGGCGGAACGGATCCTCGGCCCGGTCCGCCAGGTGCTGGAAGAGGGGACCGAACGGGGCCAGGTCCGATCGGAGGTGCGTCCCGAGATCGCGACGCACTTCGTACCGATTCTGATCGAGCGCCTGGCCCAGTCGGACGCGGTCGTGGAATCGACCGCGTCGGTGGGCGAGGTACTCGAGCAGCTGGGCCTGATCCTCGCCCGCGGCCTGTTCCGGCCGCCAGGACGGGAGGGAGAACGATGACCGCACCGATCGCGATCGTGGGCGCGGGACCCGTGGGGCTGGCGACGGCCCTGGGCCTCGCGCGCCGCGGGATCCCGAGCACGGTCTTCGAACGGAATCCG